>CAZMDZ010000310.1:0-4825 GCA_964565175.1 uncultured Planctomycetales bacterium | reverse complement strand
GACCAGCCGCCAGGTTGGTGATTGCAAGCAAACCTGGGGTGGATTCGGTCGGCGTCGGGACATCGATGAACGATGACCGCGCGGCGAGCAAAGTGTCTTGGGCGAACAACCGTGGCAGTTCCACCGGATCCTGCGAGAAGTAAATTTCACCCTGACCGCGCCTGGCGACGTCTTGCAGGAAAGCGGCATCGGAATCGGCTGGCGTTCCCAATGCAACGACTGAAATTGTGGTGTTCCGATTGTCGACCAACTCCCGAATCAAGTTGATGTAGTCGCCAGGTTCCTCGGCGTCGGCAGCGTCGGCGAACAGCACAATGTGGCGGTTGTTGCGCCCAGTTGCTTCCAGTTGTTCGGCCGCCGCCTTCAAACCGGTATAGGTGTAAATTCCGCCGCCGCCCGCTTGAATGCCGGATACGCGCTCGGTGAACATATCGGCGCTCTCGACCTGAGTCAGGGGAACGATGATGTGCGGCGAAGAATCCACCGCGATCACCGAAACCTCATCGATGCGACTCAACAACTCAATCGCCGCCATCGTGCCAGCGTTGGCCAAGTCCATCTTGGTCAAGTTGTTGCCGACGCCCATGCCCATCGAACCGGAACGGTCCAGCACAAAGGCGAGCGCCAATCCAGATTTGCGGTGCTCCACCCGCATTTCCATCGTCACTGGCAGCAGTGGATCCAAGCTGGATTGGTAATAACCACCGACGCCAAAGCTGGCGTTGCCACCGGTCATCAACAAACCCGTTCCCAGATCGCGCACCTGCGTAGCAATGGCTGGCAACATTGCGCCCAGGTCCGACGCCGGAATGTTCTCCAATACGATCGAGCGAAAATTCTCCAACCACGACGGATCGTGTTGCGGCAAAGCTTGGGCAGCGACCACCTGCACCTTCATGCCAGCGCCTTCCAATGAGGCAGCCAAACGGCCCCGACCGCCGTCGGCATTGATCACTAAAATCGGCCGGTTGCCTTCGACGCGCATTACGCCCAAGCCAATGTTGTTGGCCAGCACTCGGTCGCCGTCGAGCTCCAAGCGCAATCGATATTTGGCCAACCCGGCTTGTTGCCCGAGGTCGCGGAACAGCAGTTGGTTCAAGCCGCTGCGCAGTTTGCGCGTGCCGCGGCTGATCACGGTTTCGCCGCGCAGCAGCGTATATTCGGCTTCGGCTTCGCGATCCGCCCGCACCCAAGCTGCAAACTGGAACGGCTCGCCAACTTCCACGCTGTTCGGCAGTTCGATTTCTTCTACCGCAACGTCCACCGCACTGGTTTGGCGAGCACTGCGCACGTCGATGTGAATGCCGCGCGCCGCCGCTCGTCGGGCGACGCTATCGGGAGTTGTGCCGTGAAACTCACCGTCGGAGTAGAGCAAAATCGAGCCCGGTCGATTTTCCGGAATCAAGGCCAACGCCTGCTCCAAAGCCGACGCCAAGTTGGTGCCATCGGCGTCGAGGTCAGTGGTGAATCCTTCGAGCCTTGAGTCCGTGCTGGGCGCTTGCTCAATGGCGTGATCAGCGGCGAAGGTCAGCACCGACATGCGGTCGCCAGCTTTCATCTCCTCGCCAGCCAATTTGACGATTTCTGCCATCGAGGCCTGGCCGCCCGCCGGCATCGAGCGCGAACGGTCAATGACCACAACCATGTCGCGACCTGAAACCGAACCGCCGCCATGGGGGCCGGCTAAAGCGATCAATAAGGCGAGCGCGGTGAGTACGCGCAGGATCAATCGCAGGCTGATTTCCGGCGTGCTCTTCCAAAGCGCAAAGCCGATTGGCACCGCTAGGAGCAGCAGTTCGGGATAGAGCAAGCTCATCGGCACCTCCGGCTTGGACGGTAGCTCATCGCAAACTCCTGCGGCCGAGGTAAAGCCAATCCGCGAGCAGCAGCGCCGTTAGCAAGAGCAACAGGATGCGACCCATCGGCGACTCGGCGTAATTTTGCTGGGCGAGATCGGTTGAGCTGACCGTGGGTGGATTTTCAAAGCTGCTGGCGCTGGCCAAATCCGATTCGGCCGGGTCCATGAAGTTGACCGCAAAACGTACCAGTGGTTGCTGCTCGAGGCTGAGCAGGTAGTTGGCTGCTGGCGGTAGATCTTCGATCCGCAGATTGCCGTCGGAAGCGAAATTTTTGTCGACGATGCTGCCGCCGTTGAGCAAAAACTGAGCACGGCCTTGGCGCAGATACTCAAAGGCTTGGCCAGCGACCAAGTTGACGCTGCGCGGACCTTCGAGTGCGTCTCGCCGCATTTCAACCAAGTTGGAAACCAAAATTGGCCAGTCCGGTGATTGCGCCAACGTCGAGCGCAGCGGCAGCAAGTTGACCATAAAAACCGACGCACGCCCAAGCACGCTTTCACCAATCAGAGCATGGTTGCCCACCGAAAGCAGCGGCAATCCCAGCGGCGAAAAGTTGCGGGCGCGGCTCCACAGCATGCCTTCGAAGGTCATGCCGCGCAGCAATGGGTGACGCTTTTCGGGAAGGAAGCCACGAAGAAAGGCTTCGGCGCCACCGCCGCCAGTCGACCCGCCGCCGTTGCCCGGTTCATGCGGCAGCACCAAACTCCACGCCGGTTGCGGGGCGGCGTCGTGAGCAAAAATTAAATGTGCTTGAGCCAAGTCCGGCGTCAGGCGCACCGCGGGGAGAGCGCTGGCGAAGTCGGCTAAGCGGAGGTGTTCGGCGAGGCCGTCGTCGAGTTGAAAGCCGATGGCAACGGTGCGATCTGGGTTGGGGTAGAGCGTGGCAAGGTTGTCGACGTGGATGGCGTCGGGTTGCAGGCGGAGCTGCACCGCCGGGGTGCCGGGTGGCAACGGAAATTGAAAGCTAAGGTCCTTGCCTGGTTCCAGTTCGAACTGGCGCGTGACCATGACTTCGCCACTAACCAAAACCTCCAATTGATTGGTGATTTTCGACTCGCCGTACAAGCGCACGTTGCACGAAACCAAATCGTTGCCAACCACAGCTTCCTCGCCGACGGCTTGCTCACCGCTCTGTCGACGCACATCGATCAGCGCCGCGTTGCTGGTGGATGCGCCGAACCCAATCACGCGCACCTCATCGCCCAACGCTTCCCCTTGGCCTGGGTCACGGTCGGTTAGAAACCAAATTTCATGACCCAAAGCCAATTCGCGGGCCAAACTCAAGGCTGGCCGTGGATCGTGGCCGGGGGCGGTGGGGCGCCAATTTTGCAGAGCCTCGCGTGCTTCCGGAATCAGTGCGCCTGGACCGCACAGCAGGGTAGGGCGAATCCCGCTTCGGATCAGGCTGACGCGAGTGCGGCGGCCGAGTCGGTCGAATTCTTGCTCTAAGCGTTCGCTCAGTCTTTGATGAGTAGAGCTTTGGTTGTTGGCGGAAGTGGAGCTTGGACTGTTGGTGGAGGCGGAGCCTTGGTTGCCGGACAAAGCGAAGCTGGTTGCCGGATCAGCACTCATTGATGCCGAATCGTCGAGCACCACGATCAAGTGCACGGCGTCGGCGTTGGCGAGCGGGTTGAAACCAGACAAGAACAGCGCGGCAAGAAACGCGGCGGCCAGCTCTAGCCAAAACGATGGAGTGCGGCGTAGCGGTTGGCGTCGGCGGCCGGAGGATTCACGCGCTTCGGGGCTGAGCCACAGGAACAACGAACTGACTGCCAACTCTTGATGGCGACGGCGGAACAAGAGCAGGGCAATCACCGCCGGAATTGCGGCGAACGCAAATAAGCCGATCGGATTGGTGAACCAGCTCATCGCGGCTCCACCATTCCGGTTGGGATCAAGTCTTCGTAGACCACATCAATGAGGTCTTCGCGCGCTAGCACGCGCAAGTAAGCGCCGCCCGCTCGGCGGACTTCGGCTTGCAGCGATTCACAAAGCCGTTTGAGCCGACGTTGATACCCTTCGGCGGCGCGGTCATCGAAGGAAATGTCGCGCCACTTTCCACTTTCGACGTCGTTCAAGCGCAGCGATCCGCGCGCCGTCGGCTTCCACTCTGCTGGGTCGAGCACTTGCAAGACGATGAAAGTGCTGCAGCGGGCAGCCAGTTTTTGCACCAAACTGCGCGCGTCGTGGGGGAAGAGAAAATCACTGATGACGACGCGCACGCTGCCAGCTTTGAGCAGGCCTGCGAGAGGGGCTTCGATCAAAGGTGTGGTGCCGGTAAATGGCAGGTGCTCGGCGTTGGCTTGGCGCAGGGCGTCGAGCGGCAAGGGCAGCGGCGGATCGCTGAGCATGGTTGCCTTGAACACCGATTCCGCGCTTGCTGAGCCAGCGAGGAATGCGGCCAATCCACGACTGGTGATGCCTTTGGCTTCGGTCAAGTCCATCGATTGACTGCCGTCAAGTAGCAATTCAACCGTCGCCGCAATCTCTTCGCGGTACAAACGCGTGGTCAGCGTTTCGGTGCGCGCATAAGCCCGCCAGTCGACGTGGCGGAGGTCGTCGCCCGCTTGGTAGTCGCGGAACTCTTGGAATTCCAGCGACGCGCCGGTGCCTTTGCCAAAGCGCTGACCCGCTGGACCCGACTCGGGCCGTGCGTGGGCCAGCAGCGTGAAAGCGCTGCCTAAGTCGAAGGCGTTATCCGCGGCGCTCAATTTTGCTTGGAGTCAGGTTTGATTTTGTGGCGGTACTTGCGGACTTGCTTTTTGTAACGGCGCAATCCAGCAATGTGTAAAACCAATGCCAGCGCCGCAATCGCGCCCCAAAGGACGAAGCCATCTCCGGCGCGGAGCTGATTCCAACTGCGCTCAATGAAGTACATGGCATTGAGCACGGTGCGTCCGTTTGCCATGTCGCGTTGATCGCTGAGTACGCCGATCAGTACGCTGATGAGTGCAAAGAGCGGTAGC
>CAZMDZ010000309.1:0-4841 GCA_964565175.1 uncultured Planctomycetales bacterium | reverse complement strand
GATGTGAACCAGGATGGTTATGCAGATTTCATCATTGGCCATCCCAACTCCAAATACGGTTCGCGCAAGAACGCAGGAAAGGTTTGGGTTTACTCCGGCCGTTATGGATCAAGGACTTATTACTTCTGCCCGTCATCGGGTGTGGATTACGGTTCCAAAGTTGGCGGCTTAGACGACATCGATTCCGATGGCATCGATGACTTTGCAATCGCCGATGCACGGCCGGGCGGCGGTGGTCGCATCGATGTCCACAGCGGCGAAACCGGCCGTTTGGTTTATATCATCAGTGGTAAAAGCGACGACACCCATTTCGGGCGCGACTTTGCCCAGATTGGAGAGGTAAACAATGATGGCATCGACGACATCATCGTTACTTCGAGCGTTGGCTGGATGCTTTACTCCGGCGCCGACGGATCCTTCCTACGCAGCCATGCCACCAACGGTTCGGATCCAAATCTATGGTACGGCGTAGCAACCTGCGACGACCTCAATGGCGACGGCACCGCTGACTTTGTCATTAGCACCCCGCGCTCAGCGGCTTCAACCAACCCAACCGTCACCAGCTTTGACGGCGCCACCCTGCAAGAAATCTTCACTTTCGAAGGCACCGCCAACGACGCAGATATGTACTCTGTCGCCAACCTAGGCGATTTCGACCGCACCGGATATTCCGCATTCTTAATCGGCAACCACTCGCTGAACAACGCCGACATCGGCACCGTTTCTGCTATTGGCTACGACCCGTATCTCAAGTCTGGCGTGGATCACATCTCCGCTGAAAAAGGCGGCAACGTGGTCTTCCGCATTGACTTCCCAGATGATTGCGCCGACTTGGATTTCCGCATGTTGATCTCTGCATCGGGCGACGGCCCGTCTCAATTCGGCGTGGCAGTTCCGCTGACTCCGGACTCCTTAACCAAAGAGAGTTTGGCGGGGCGTTACCCGGTGAACACTCACTACAACATGCATGGAACTCTGGATTCCGAAGGCAATGCCTGGTCTAGCTTCGCCTTCCCGAAAAACATGCCAAGTGCAATGATTGGCCACTGCTTCCGCTTCGCCGTAGTCGCCGCGCCGACGGCAAGCCTGCCGGTAATTAGCTCGGCTCGCCAGACCATCGACATCTTGCCATAAGCAAATTTCCCGGCGAGTTTCCTGACTCCAACAGCGAATTGGGGGCGTGCGGTTAGCATCCAATGCATGGCGCCGCCCCCCTCGCCCTTGCAGCTCAGTGAAGAGCAAGTCCTCTACTTCCGCGCGCGTCGTGGACACTTAGCTGGCCCCGGAGCTGCCAATGTTGAGACCGCCGCGCGAGACATGCTCGGTGCCCAAGCTCAACAAATTGCCCCCGCCCTGCTCGCACTGAGTCAGCGCACTCATGGGCGGCCGTCGGCAAAGCGGGTGCATCAATTACTCGCTGACGACGGGCGTACTTTGGTGCGCGAACGTTGGTCGCCCGGTGGACGTCGCGGTGCGATGCCGCCGACGGCCACGGTCAACAAGGTTCGCAAGCGGATGGAAGCCGCGCAAGAAGCTTGGACCCGCGCCAATTTGAAAGGCTTAATCCCTGCTGGCTTTCTGAATACCGTGGCCGAGCATCTGGTTGCCAATCGCATGCCTGCCGAGCAAGCTTTTCGCTTTGCCGCAGGTCGCGTGTTGTGGTGCTTAGCCTTAAACGGCGACGCCTGCCTGAGTCATAAAATTGGCGCCGAGCAAACTTACATTCCGCGCACGCATTGGTTCCCGGACTTGCCATGGCCCGATCCAGCCAAAGGGAAAGCGGCGGAACAGCAGGTCTTTGACATCGGCGTGAAGATGACTCGCCGATATTTAGCCTTGTACGGTCCAGCCACACCTCAAGACGTCGCTCACTTTTTTTGCCGCTAAGGTGAGTGAAGCGCGCACTTGGATCACGAATTTGCAAAATGCGAACGAACTCATTGAGGTGAAATGCGTGAGTCGCAAGAACCTATTCGCTCTCGCCAATGATCTCGACGACTTGCAAAATGCAGCTCCCAAGTCCCTCAAGCAATGGCCAATACGCCTGCTGCCCCTATGGGATTCGATGATGATGGGCCACGCCGACAAATCCTGGACGGTACCCCTAACCGCAGACCGCAAACGCATTTGGCGCGCTGGAGCTTATGTTGCAGCCACCATCCTCGACCGCGGCCGCGTGGTTGGAATTTGGAAACACAAAGCTCAAGGCAAAAAGCTTAAAGTCGAGATTGAGCCGTTGAGCGGGTGGAAAGAATCGCGCCACCTAGCCTCGACCAAGCGCGAGTTAAACGCGGTTGCAAACCACTTGGACATGGCCTCAATAATTATTCCCTAGTTTCAGCAGACTTTTTGAGGGCATATTTTTTCTTAACCGAGCCCGTCAATTCTGTGCCCCATATACTCAATTTATGGCACCTGTTTATTCCGGCCTTATTTCAACACTGCTCCTGTCCGCCCTCGCTTCCGCCCAAACCGGCGGCGGCTTCGGAGTGATGGATTACATCGACGGCGACACCAAGAATGTCGGCTTTGGCCGAACGGTGAGCGCCGCAGGTGATGTCAATGGTGACGGCTTTCCGGACTTTATGATTGGCGCGCCTAGCGCTGCGCCCAATGGCGTTACGGGCTCTGGAATCGCCTACTTATACTCAGGGAGAACTCGCAAACTGCATTATCAAATCAACGGTGTTTTTCCCAATCAGGGAATGGGTTCGGTGATGGCGGCAGCGGGAGACGTCAACGGCGATGGCTACGACGACGTTGTCCTCGGCACTCCAAAATCGACGGTCAATGGCTTGAAAAGCGCAGGCCGCGTTTACGTCTACTCCGGCAAAAACGGGAGACTGTTGTGGTTGTTCCAAGGCAGTGGCACTGGCCACCGACTGGGCAATTCCGTTTCCACCGCGGGCGACATCAACGGTGATGGTTATGCCGACATCATTGCGGGAAGCCACACCTTATATGCTCATGTTTATTCAGGCGCCGATGGCTCTTTGCTGCACAAACTCACTGGCCAGTATTGGCATCATGCTCATCAAGTAGCTGGCGGCGGCGACGTCAACGGTGACGGTTTCGACGATGTTGCCGTTTCTCATTCCACCGGCGAATCGGATTCCGCCGGCAGGCCCGACGGTGTGGCATATGTCTTCTCCGGCGCCGACGGCAGCCAACTTTATCGCTTTACTGACAACACCACTTCCGATGAATCCTTCGGCGCTTCCCTCGACTTCGCGGTCGGCTCCAGTTACTCCTGGAGCAATTACCCCGGTATCGTCGAAATGTACTCCGGCCGCACCGCTCAAAAACTGTCCCGCCTCAGCCCTCCTGGCGACCCGGGCCTTGGCTATTCCATGGACTACCTCGGCGACCTCAACGGCGACGGCCACCCGAACTGCATCGTCGCCATGCCTGCGCGCAGAGAGACCAAAGTGTATGGATCGGCCGCGATCCTCGGCTTGGGTCCAGGTTTGACCTTAAATCACGAACGGGTTTCCATTTTTGATGGTGGCAGCGTTGGCATGAGACTGGACTTCCCAGCGCAAGCCAAGAACATGGAATACAAAATCTTGATGTCGGCGCACGGCACCGGCCCGACTCATCACGGCATTGACATTCCACTTACCTTGGATGCAGTCATGCAACGCAGCGCAAACGGAATTTACCCGGTCAACGATCACGTCGGAATGCACGGCGCTCTCGACCACAACGCCAGCGCCCGCGCCAGGATGAGCTTCCCGCCTGACATCCCCGCTTCCATGCTCGGAACCCAACTCTGGGTTGCCGCGGTCGCCCACCCAGCAGGTGAGCTTCCACAATTCGCCTCGGTTGCTCGCACCATAACCTTGGTGCTTTATTAATTGGACTTTCCCAGCTGGACGGTCAGCGAACCGGTCCCGTTAGCGTTCCAACAACCGCACCCAGCGCAGGGTAACGCTTTCGCCTGGCCGGTAGGCAATCACCTTGAACTTGACGATGCGCTCAAAAGTCGGTTCGTGGCGGTCAGTGAGCCGCATCAGATAAATGTGGCCGTCGTGAATTGGAACAGAGGCACAGCTTTCGGTTACGTCGCCGAGCAGTTTGTTGGCTTCGGTTAGCGGCTGCGTAGTTTGTTCGCCGTAATCCTTGAGGATGGTAAAGCGCCCGCCCTCCATGCGAATCGAGGCAAAGCCTTGGCCACCACTAACGGTTTCGGAATAGCCGTATTTTCCCTGCAACGAATCTGAAGTTCCAAGATCAACAATGGCTCCTTTTACCCCACCTTCAATGCCGACGGTAAATGAATGGTCGGCGTAGCCGTTGAAGCTGATGTCACTGCCGCTGTTTTTCACCATATGGTCTTGAAATACGTGGCCTTCTTCATCGTCTTTGAAGCCCCACGAACTTGACAACGGATCGTTGCAATAAAGGGTTGCGAGCCCGGTGGACGGGCCATCGCCTTTACCGCCATCGGCGCCATTATTCCCAATCCACACGCGTGGCTTTGGCTCCGGGGTGGATGGAGTGGATGGCGTTGACAAGGTCGTGAATCCCGAGGATGTAGTAACACTTCCAGTGATTACCCCGGGGCCTGGATCGCTTGAATTCGCGAATTCAAAGCCAAGGTCCATTTCTCGAATTCGCGCAATTCCAACTCCTTTGTACCCGCCAGAAATCAGCTTCCATGAAAAATCTACAGTCGTCTCTGGAGCAAGCTGCTCCACTCGCATTAGAGTTGCCAAATCAGAGTTGCCGTCATAAGTTCGAACCAAATACATATGGCCCTCTTTCACTTCGCACCTGGAGTCACGGTCACCGGGTTCAAGCGGCTCAGGAATTTCGAATTAAAAATCCTTGGACTCCCG
>CAZMDZ010000308.1:0-4850 GCA_964565175.1 uncultured Planctomycetales bacterium | reverse complement strand
TGAGGTGCCGCTGAATGACTAAATCAACTGCGACATCTTTTTGTTACACGGAACAATTGATATCGCCCATGCCATGAATCGAAGCGCCGAACTTGGTGCCGGAAGTGTGCTGTGGCTGCCAGTGATGAAGTCGCTGACCGGTGGCGCTAGGAAAGACTTCAACTTTGCCATAAGAGTTAGCGGTCGGAGATCCGATGGCCACGTCATGAAGGCCATCGCCATCGATATCCCCGACCCCGGCTCTACCAGCATTGCTGCGACTGTTTGCTATGGAGAATGGCGAGCCGACCAGCAAGTCGCCCACCCCGTCGCCGGTCACATCTTGAATGGTGGCGATTGCGCGGCCTAGGTTGCCTTCGGCGGTAAACCCTGCAATGGTAAATTCAGCATCGTAGCCTCCACCAACAGTCTGAGCGCTGAGGGGGGGGGAGGATTGCTAAGGAGAAAAAAAGAGAGAGGGATGATTTCATGAAGTGTTGTGATAAGTACAGATTCCCGGAAAGTGGAATTGTTTCCTAGAAGTTCGACTTTTTTGGGCGATTCCCAAGGACGCTTGGCGGCGCGCTAGAATCGGGCATGGTCTTACGGCTCCGAGGTGGATTGCTGGCGCTGCTTTGCGGCTGCGCTTGGTTGGGGCCGATGGCTGAAGTGACCTCAGCACAAGAGTCGGTCGAAGACGAAGTTGCCGACGCACTGCGCACGCTAAAAGCGCGCAAGTTGCCATGGGGTCAGAAAATGGACGCGATGGACACGCTGCTGGATAGCGGTCCCAAAGCCTGTTCTGAATTGGCGAAGCATTTGGCCAAAAACTGCCAGAGCTTGGACGATGCTTATCAAAAAGAGTGGAATCGGCTGATCGAAGACTTCGAAGGGGCCGCCGGCAAAGTGGCGAAGGGCAAGCTGGATAAGGCGGCCTTGAAGCGTATGGCGGAATTGCGCAAAACTTGGTTGAAGACCAGTCGGTCGAAGGATTTGTCCAAAGCCAATGTGCACAATGTTTGCGATCAGGCGCACGATGAGTTGAAGACCATTTTGGACGTCAATCAATCTGCGGTTTGGGATGCGGCTCCTAAATTGGAAAAGCGTTGGGACGAGTTAATGCTCGAACTCGACGACCTTTTGATTGTGCATGACTACTTGATCGGCGCGCGCGAGGAGTTGGCCAAAGATGCGAAGAAGTGGGGCGGAAAGTCATACATGAAAAAGACGCCGCCTGATCCCACCGCCTACGAAGACTACGCTTTCGAAAGGCTGGACCGCGCCGTTCGTTTGGCGACGGTCATGCCCGAGAAAGACCGCAAAACCATCCTCGCCAACGAAGCCGATTTCGCTGAGCTCGATTCAGACGAAGTGGACGGAATCATTGAGCTCAATCGCATCCGCCTTCGCGCGGGCTTGTCGGCTTTGCGCATCGACCTCAAGCTGGTCGACGCTGGCCGCGGCCATTCACAGGATATGGTCGAGCACGATTTTTTCGCTCACGAATCCCCGGTACCTGGCAAAAAGTCGCCCAGTGATCGCGCCGCCAAAGCCGGCACTACCGGGGGTGCAGAAAACATCGCCTTTGGCCAGCAGACTGGGTTAAAGGCGATTGAAGCTTGGTGGTACAGCCCCGGCCACCATCGCAACATGATGGGCAATCACAGTCGCGTGGGGCTGGGGCGGTTTAAAAGTCACTGGACGCAGATGTTCGGCTAAGGGGTCTTCGGCCGACTCAAGGGAGGAACGTCAACGTCGAGGCGATGGAGCTGAATTCAGGCGCCGACCCGGCTGAATGGGCGATGGCGGCGAAGTAAAAGCTGCGTCCCACCATGGTGCTGGGCAAGCCCCCTGGTATGCGTAGGCTGGCATGGGCTTGCCCGAAACTATCCAAGCTGCCGTGCATCGCCGTGGTATCGGGCATCGGGCATCGGGTAATTCCCCGCGGCAGTCGACTTAACTAACGAATCCATGGTTAGCGGGATGTCGACACCATTATGGATGGGTCCAACTCCGCTGGCTGAAATCAAGATCCGGTAGGAGTAAAAACTTGCCGCCGACGGAAACTGGAGAATAAAATTTAGATCATGGCTTTCTGCAATCGAAACATGATGCGCGCTGGTTTGCATATAAGGTAAAAACTCATAGGCATAAACTGATCCGGCAGCGTAGCCATCCGCGCCGATCACCAAGTTATCGACGCCATCCCCATCAAGATCACCTGCGTTGGCCGCTGCGCTTCCGAATCGTCCATAGGGCACGCTGCCCGCCCAGCGAATGAGGCTAGCCCCATCTGCTCCACTGAAGATGGCAACAGCTCCGCCATCCGCCGCGCCATGATCTTCGGCGTGCAGCGAAGTGACCAGCAAATCGTCGACGCCATCTTCATTGCGGTCGCCCACGTTGGCGATGGCGTGGGCAAATCCTTCGCCAGTGGCCGCGCCAAACCAGCGGTGTAAAAGGGCGCCGTCTTTGCCGGAAAAGACAAATGCGCCGCCGCAATCCAAGTTAGTGGGGGAATCGGCTTGAATGCACGCAATCAACAAATCTGCGTGACCATCTCGATTCACATCCCCGGCCGCGGCAACAGCGCTGCCCAAGCGGTCAAAGACTTCCGAGCCTTGCCAATTCAGCAGTAAGCTGCCGTTGGCACCGGAATAGACATAAGCTTCTCCAGCCGTCGTCCGTCCGCCCGAAGAGGCGCCGTGCGCACCGATCACATAGTCGGGAAAGCCGTCGGCATCGACGTCGCCAGCCATGGCGACGGCACCGCCAAAACGGTCATGCGATTGCAAGCCATGCCATTCACGCAGTAGGTTTCCGGTCGCTCCCGAATGAATGTAGACCGCACCGGAATGAGTTTGGTTATTGGCTGACTCACCGTCGGCGCCGATGATCACATCGGGGTAGCCGTCTTGGTTGAGGTCTCCGGCGGGTGCAACCGCCTTACCATAGGCGGCGTGAGTGGAAGCACCATTCCAGCGGTACAGCATGTTGCCACTGGCGCCGGAATAGATCAGCACCGAGCCGCAGTTGATCAAACCACCTGCATCCGCACCGGGAGAGCCAACTGCAATGTCGTCATGGCCGTCTTGATCCAAATCGCCGATGCCAGCAACAGACCAACCAAAAAGATCGCCTTGATGGCGGCCATCCAACCGCAAGATGCGTTTGCCGGTCGCGCCGTTGTAAACCGAAATCATGCCAGCAAACAAACCGCCTGCGTTTGAGCCGTAAGCGCCAACAATGACGTCGGCATTGCCGTCGCCGTTGACGTCACCAGCCGAGGCTACGGCGGCGCCAAAATTAGAGCCTAAAGTGGGCCCATCCCAGTGGTAGGAAGGACCGGATTCGCCGCCGACGATTTGGGCGACTGAGGAGTTGCAGATCAGAGTTGTGAGAACGATGAAGGAAAATAAATTCATGATAGGACAGGAGCCCAGGCAAATACGCCTGTCCGGTCATGATAGGGAATGGCGATCCGTGGGGGGAGAATTTGTGCCGCCTTTTGGGGCTCGATTATTGCTCCCGCTCCGCTAAAGCCAGCCGGCGATTGGGGCAATCAAGAATGAGCCTTTGTGGTACGTCGGTCCAATCTCTTGCCAAAAATCTCCATGGTTCCCTGTAGGGCCCAAGCTTCCAGTCCGCCGTTGTCGGTGAGGCCGGTGGCTTGATGAACCTGATGGAGCGCATATTCTAAGTTTGGTGCGGGCGCCTGCAAGCGCAGGAAGACTTGGCGATTACTCTGCATTCCATTGGCGATGGCGTCATTTCCACCGATGCCTCCAATCGGATTACTGGGATGAATTCAGTGGCCGAAACGATAACGGCTTGGCCTCGAGAGCAGGCTCATGGTCGGCAAATTGAAGAAGTATTCCGACTCATTAACCTGCATTCGCGGGAATCCATTCCTGTGGTGATCAGCGGAGAAGGGAATCTCCCAGGCTCTGCGCGCCCCTCCTTGCTTCGCAACAAGGGCAACGACGAGTTCATGGTTGCCAAAACGGTTGCGCCCATTCGTCGATCCGATAGCGAAGTCACCGGTATGGTTGCGGTTTTCCGTGACGTGTCCAAGCAATTGGAACTAGAGGCAAAGGTCCGGCAAGCTCAACGAATGGAATCGCTCGGATTGCTTGCCGGTGGAATTGCCCATGACTTCAATAACATCCTTGGCGGAATTATGGCTTATGCCGAGTTGCTGGGTCATTCGCTCGGCAGTGGTCAAGCGCTGGGTCAGGCAGAAGAGGAGTATCCGCAAAAAATCGTGGCAAGCTCCAAGCGTGCAGCGGCGTTGACACGACAGTTGTTGACCTTCGCCAAAAAACGCGATCCTGAGTTGAAGAATGTAGACGTCCATCGTTTGATTCAATGTTGCATCAGTTTTCTCAAGCGGACAATCAAGCCGAGTGTATTGATTTCGGAGGACCTTCAGGCGCCAGAGCCAGTCGTCAAAGCCGACTTCAGTTTGCTGGAAAGCGTTTTCATTAATCTTGGCATCAACGCTGCCGACGCGATGGAGGACGGCGGCAATCTTTCCTTTGCGACTAGGGAACTTTGCATTGATCAATCCTTCATTTTGGAAAACGAGGATCTGAATCTAGGGGATCACCTTGAGGTTTGCGTCACCGATACCGGTTGCGGCATGCCAGCCGAAGTGCAGGGGAGAATCTTCGAACCATTTTTCTCTACCAAAGGTCCTGGCAAAGGAACTGGGCTAGGTTTGTCGACGGCCTTCGGCACCGTCCAGTCCTTGGGCGAGCTGATTTCTTTTCACCCGGCGGTCAAGGTGATCGTGATTTCCGGCTTCAGCCTTGGGGTCGGTGCCGAAGATGTGCTTGCCCTCGGTGCGCCTGACGCCGCTAAGCATTTCC
>CAZMDZ010000307.1:0-4869 GCA_964565175.1 uncultured Planctomycetales bacterium | reverse complement strand
GCGGACTGGGCTTAGACGCACCGGGTTTAGCCCATCGGATCTCGGCGAAGGCGTCGCCGTTATTGGCGCTCATCGATTATCTCCAGCAACTTCCATTGAGGGCTGAAGATTAGCTGTAAGTGCTTGGTCTGATTCTTGTTCCGCGTGTACTGGTAAGACGCCGACGCGCTGTCGCTGACCGGCACCGACAGCGACAAGTTCCAGCCCTTTTCCTGCAGCCACTCCCAGGTCAGGTAGCGGCGGCCGTTTTCGTCATCGTCCTGGCCGACGGCGTAGGGTGCGCCGAGTAAATCCAGGCATTGCTGCAAGTCCATGCCTGGTTGCAGCTGCTCCACGGCGACGTCGTCCGGTGGCTGCTGCCAGCGCACCTGGGTCAAGCTGCCGCTGGCGCATGACGTGGTCAGCGCGATTAGCAGGAACGGCAGGAGTGGGAAGCGCACGATGGAGACTCGGGGGGAGTCCAGGTGCTTAGAGCATCGGCAGATCGTATTCGGACTGATCTGCTTGAAGGGTTGCGCCGTAGTGCGTTACTCGTCCGGAGGCATCGAAGAACACCCAGCAGCGGTCGAACTGGCGGTCAGTGCCGTAAAGCCCAAGGACCAAAAACCAAACGCCATTGTTCTTCTCAGATGTGTGCTGGTACAGCCACGCCGAGCCACTGCCCAATTCAACGACATGTTCCGGCGCGCCGAGCAGATCAGCGACTTGCTGGGCAGTTGTTCCAGGCTGCAATTCGGCGATGCGGTCGGCGTCGAGCGGTTCGTTGATCACCATCTCGCCCATGAAACAGGACGGGGTGAAGAGCAGCAAGAGCAGTGGCAGGAAGTGGCGCATGGCAGTCAATGTTACGGCATCACCCTAACCGCAACTGGTCTTGAGAAGGCATGGAACAAAAATTCACCCCAGCTGGGGACTTCATACCAAGCACAACTTAAGTGGAAGGTTTGGCCAATCATGCTGCTGGCTTGGCCGGGTGCGAAGTTGATGGTGGCGAGGGCATCGCCATTGGCATCTAGGTAGCCGCGGGGGTCCTGGAACATGCTCGGATAGTTGTCGGCGGCGCAAAGGGCGAAAATCGAGTCTTGAACCAGGGGATTGGGTAGGCCGAAAACTTGGCTGTAACCAATGCCGCTACCTGTGGCGAGTACGGCGTATTGCGCGGTGCCCGGTTGGTGGAGCCAGTCATCGGGGAAGTTCATATTGAGTTCAATCGTTCCCCCGGCCGATGCCGACAGTGTGTTGGTGTTGGCACTGAGGAAATCTTGGAACTCGTACAAGTAAGCGGCACCAGGTGTCGGTCCGTTCAGCCAAGCGCTGGTCGCGCCGACCATGAACTCTTCGCGTCCATCTTGATCGAGGTCGCCAACGCCGCACACTTGAGTGCCGAAGTCGTGGCTGTAACCATCGGATTCACAAACGTAAATTAAGTTGCCGGTGGCACCGGAGTGCAGATAAGCGCGACCGCCATGTGCGCGGCCGTCGGCACCAATCAGGTGGTCTTGCACTCCGTCTTGATCAATATCGCCGATCAGCGAGACGTCTGAGCCGACGTCTTCCCAGTACTCCTCACCGGCAATCTGCCGCAGCAGCGCGCCGTTACTTCCAGAGTAGAAGTCCACTCGACCTACGCGGATGTTCTGCGGCGAGTCATAGAAAATATGGCCGACCATGATGTCGGTAGTGGCGTCGCCGTTGATGTCCCCAGCGCTGGCAATCGACCAACCATATAAGTTGTAGTCCTCATCGCCCGGCCAGGTGAATATGGCGGTGCCGGTCGCCCCGCTGAACAAAAACGCAGCGCCAGGTTTGGTCATGCCGCCAACGGTTGCGCCGGTTGATGTGATCGCAAAATCCAAGGTGCCATCGCCATCGACGTCGCCTGGGCATGCAATGGCTTGGCCAAAGTTTTCATTCACTGTGGTTCCACCCAATGCCAGCAATACGCTGCCGTTGGCACCACTGATCACATAAGCCGCGCCGCTGTTGCTAATGCCGCCAAAGTCAGAACTGGATGCAGCAACAAGCAAATCATTGATGCCATCGTTGTTGTAATCACCGGCGTTTTCAATTTCCTCGCCAAATCGATTGGCGGTGGCCGGAGCGCTGATGGTCAGCAAATTGGCACCGGTCGCGCCGGATTGCACATAAACCATGCCGCTATTTAAGTCGCTGCCATAAGCAAAGTCATCACGGCCATCGCCGTTGACGTCGCCCATGCCGCAAACCGAAGTGCCGACGTTCTCCCAATCGGAGGAACCCATGTATTCATAAATCAAGCCACCGTCGACGCCCGAGTAAACCGTCAGTCGTCCATAGTTCGGTGTGCTGCTGCCATTCGGTCCATCCAGTCCAGGTGCACCCGCCGCAACGTCGTCGAAACCGTCGCCGTCGATATCGCCAACGTTGGCCAGCGACGCTCCCATGATGTCGCCCGAATTAATCCCGTACCAGCTGAAGCGCTTATCAAAACCACCGCCGGCAGTTTGAGCCATGGCGGGAGCGGTCAATACAGGAATGAGTAGAAGCAGAGAAGTGCGCGGAGTCATTTGAGGGGAGGTTTGAAGGGACAGGTCTGTCAGCCGGGCACTTAGACCCGGCGACTCTTACATCTTGATCCAAATCAGACCACGGAAATCGTTTTCTTTGAAATCGATCGCGTGGTCGGCCGGGTAAAGCCGGTCCAATTCTTGTTGTACCTCAGCCGAAATGTTTTCGCCATGGCAGGTCAAGCACAACGGGGCGACGAACAACGGTTCTGCGTACAGCACTTTGCCGTCATCGGTGATTTCGGCGTGCGTAAAACCGGGCGACGGCGTTTGCTTGTGGAAATTCAGCCAAGTCGCAAGACTGCCTTCGGCCGCGTTGGTTTGGTTGCGCAATTTGTGGCTGGTTCGCCCAACTTGCAGGCCAGCGTTGGCGGCTTCGGAAATGATTTCTGGTGCTTTCAATGCACAAGCATCCATCGCTTTGACTGGACCATCTTCTTGCATGGAAGTGACCAGCGCTTGCTTGAGCTGAGCTTTGATTGGCTCCAATGCCAGCGCGGCTTGTTTGACGTCGTCTTCGGTAAGGGTGCGTGTTGGTTGGTTGGATTGGCCACAAGAAGCGGCAGAAAGGACCAGCACAACCATGGAATATAGGAAGAAACTATGTTTCCCCCAAGGGCTAGGGTTTATTTCCATAGGGAAAGAATAGCTTGCGGCCGCCCAAATTCACTCTGGGCGGCCGCAATTTCGTGCTGAAAATTAGATTATTCTTTTTTCCAATCCGGCACGCGGCCCGGCGTCCAGGCGGCGCCTGCAGCTTCCAATTTCGCCTCCAATGCCGGAAGGTCTTTGCGGTAAAGATTTTGCAGATCCGCAAGCAATGGCGCGAAGGCATCCGACGCAATCCGGTACGCGTCGCGCTCCATTTGGGTGGGTGCCATCATCGTGTTCCATTGGTTGCCCACGATGTTGTTGACGCGCGCGTTCAGCGACGGCGAAACCGGTTCGTTGCGCTTCGAGATGGTGCGATCACCGCTCATGATCGTGCGCATGTCGCGCGCCCGTTTTTGCATGGCATTGAGCTCGTCCATCCAAGCGACCGGAGCATTCGGTGTGGCGGTAATCGACTTGCGCAAGTGCTTCAGTCGTTCATCCGCTTCACCCAAAGCTCGACCGGCACCTTGCACCGCCCGCTTCAGTTTGGCCACCTTGCTTTGGAAGGCGTAAGCCACCTTGCGATCTACCTCTGGCAAACTCGACAAACCTAACGGCATAACCTGAAACGACTCCGTCCCAGTGATTTCCTGATAGCCGTCATCGGTGAGTTTGGCCAAGCTCACCGTGTAAGTGCCCGGCAGAGCCATCACTCCTTTTTCACGGCTTTCCCACGGTGCCAAATTCTTGGCTTGGGTCATGCGCAACGGTCCGCGCGCTGGTTCACGCAAATCCCAAACCGCACGGTGCATGCCCTTGCTACGCGATGCCGGCACGCGACGGACGACGTCGCCCTGGTCGTTGCGAATGATCAACATGACCTGCGGCACGTTTTCTACATCTTCAGCGCGCAGTTCATCCCAACTCGGATAGGGGACGTCACCTCCGTCTTTGCGCATCTTCTTTTCAGCGCTGCGACGGTCTTCGGCGATGGTGCTGAACTTCTCCGGTAGGTAGTAACTGATGATCGCGCCAAACGGCTGGTTTTCGGCGTTGTAGTAACCAGCACCCTGCGAGCCGCGGCCTTCGCGACCGCCCAAACGAGAGGTTTGGTTGTAAAGCAGTGCATCGGCAACCGGGAACAGTTGCGGGCCCGATGCCAGCTGCTCTTCGGTCATTTCACGCAGCGACGAGTAGTCGTCGAGCACGTAAAAACTACGGCCAAAAGTGCCGAGCACCAAGTCGTCCTCTCCTTTGTGTATGGCAACGTCACGCACCGCGATGGTTGGCAATCCACCACCCATCTTGAGCCAGTTTTCGCCACCGTTTAAGGTGCAGTAAACACCAAATTCGGTGCCGGCGAACATCAGCTCAGGCTTGATGTGATCCTGCTGCAGCGACCACACGATTTCACGCTCCGGCAGATCGCCAGCGATCGACTTCCAAGTGCGGCCGCGGTCGGTGCTGCGGTACAAATACGGCTTAAAGTCGCCCATCTTGTGGTTGCTAAACGCAGCGTAAACGGTGTCGGCATGGTGCAGCGACGCTTCCAACCGGCTGACGTACGCCAGCTTATCCACACCCGGCAATCCCTCGACCAAACGCCAGTTCTTGCCACCGTCTTCACTGACCTGGATCAAACCATCATCGGTGCCGACGTACAGCAAACCGTCGACGAACGGCGATTCGGTCAGCGCCACGATGTTGCCGTAGAAGCTGGTAGAGCGGT
>CAZMDZ010000306.1:0-4896 GCA_964565175.1 uncultured Planctomycetales bacterium | reverse complement strand
GCCACTCGATTGGGCGGGACCATGATGCATTCCATTCAAGCCGGAATGGTGCGCGACTTGTTCGACGGCATGGCCGGAGATTTCTCCGATCAAGATTACCCTGACTTCACCTACTTGATCGGCGTCGGCGACTCGAGTTTGGTCAACGACAGTTCCGACCTGGACACCGACTCGCCGGAATACATATGGCGCCAGGCGTTGGAGCAGCGCGAAGAAGACCGTGAGGATGAGGACGACAGTGACATCAAGCCCGAAAAAACGCGGATAATTCTGATCGTCACCTATCCGTCGTCCGCCGACGAACCGCTGGAATACCGCTTGGAAACCATGCTGGATACCTGGGCGGTCGAGCAGGATTTCGAGATGTACAACGCCATCTGGGGCTCCAACAACGACACCGCCAAAATCGAATGAGCTGCGCCAAGCTACTCCGACGATCGAACCTCGGCCATCTTGGTTTTACCTTGATGGAGGTGCTGGTAGCGATGTTTATCAGTGCTTTGATCATGGTCGCGGTATTGGGCTCGCTAGATTCGACCCAATAAGCGGTCGACGCCATCCATAACATCACCTTGGTGGAAAAGGCTGGCCCGCGTTTGGTCAGCATGATCCGTGACGATTTATCGCGCTTAGCGGTCTACGATGCCGGCGAATACCAAGTCCTGCTCGGGGAAAGTCGTACCTCCCCGCGCGGAGCCGACGCCGACCGCATCAACATGTTGGTCCACCGCCGTTCGGCCAATCCTTTTCCAGACACTGTCACCGGGCGCCACTTCCGCGCACCGCTCAATGAGGTCGGATATTGGGTGCGCCAGCGCCCCGATTCCGATGATTTCCTTCAACTTTTCCGGCGCGAGGATTTCATGGTGGATGATGAGCCGTTCGAAGGCGGCTACTTTGCGCCGCTTAATGACCGCATCATTTCGTTTAACCTAGCCTATTTCGGGGAACCAGAATACGACCCCAATAGCGAAGACAATTGGGATTCGATGCAGGAAGGGCAACTCCCCTACTGCATCGAGTTGAATTTGGAACTGGAAGTGCAGCCGCGCAAATCGGCGGAATCGAGGCAAATCCTTGGCGCTAACTATGCCCGCTTGGAATTCACCGACCTACTGGTAATCTCCGAAGCGACCCGCTGGAACTTTCGCAACCGGATCTACCCAACTCTTGATTCCGGGGCGACTGGCGCGAACGAAAGCTCAGACCCCGGCACCGGCGACGGAACCGAGGTCAGTCAGGAGCAGATGAACGATATTCAGAACAGTACCGGCGTTAGTGACCGCTAATCCTGACGCTGTTCGATCGCTAACATCGATACTGTCCGACAGCTGTTATTCGCCTAGGAAATCCTTGCCGAAACTCGGACGGAGCGCTTCAGGAATGCGCACCTTGCCGTCGGCTTGTTGATGATTCTCTAGTAGCGCAATCAGCACCCGTGGCGAGGCGATCACGGTGTTGTTCAAGCTGTGACAGTGCAACGGTTTGCTCTTGCTGTCGGGCTTGTAACGCAGGTTGAGACGGCGGGTTTGGAAGTCGTAAAAACGCGAGGCGCTATGAGTTTCGCCATAGTTGCCGCGACTCGGCATCCAAGTTTCAATGTCGTACTTTTGCACCTGGCCTTGACCGAGGTCACCGGTGCAGACATTGACCACTCGATAAGGCAGTTCGAGCAAATCCATTAAGTCGGTGGCATGGCCCAACATCCGTTCGTGCTCGGCGATCGACCACTCGACATCGGCAGGTCCAATCACCACCTGCTCCACCTTCCAGAACTGGTGCACGCGGTACAGCCCCTTGGTGTCTTTGCCGTAGGTGCCCGCTTCGCGGCGGTAGCACGGGCTAAGAGCAATTCGGCGCAGCGGCAGTTGTTCGGCACTGAGTACTTCCCCCGCATGCATGGCGGTAAGCGGCACCTCCGAAGTCCCGACCAACGACGCTTGGTCGCGCTCGCATAGATAGGCCTGCTCTTCCCCACCCGGGAAATAACCGGTGCCTTCCATGCAATCGTAGCTGACCAAAGTTGGAACCGAAACCAACTGGAATTCGCGCTGAATCATGTGATTGACGGCAAACTGCAGCACACATTGCTCCAATCGCGCCAGTTCACCAAGCAATAGATAGTTGCGAGAGCCAGCGATTTTGACGCCACGGGCAATATCGAGCACGCCGTGCATTTCGCCTAATTCCATGTGGTCGCGAACGTCGAAATCGAATTTGGGCACCTCGCCTACCGTTCGCATTTCGACATTATCCAAGTCGTCGTTGCCGTCGGGCACTCCTGGCCCCGGAGGCATCGGCAACATCAAGGCGAGCTTTTCATGCTCTTCCTTGATCGCTGGCAACTCGGCTTCCAGCGATTTCAGCTCGGCTTTGCGCTCCTTTTGCACAGCCAAAGCGGTCTCGCGCTCCTCTGGGCTCATCTTGCCCAAGAACTTGGCCGACGCCTTCATTTCGGCGCGCTTGCTTTCGACGCCTTGTTGGGCGGTGCGCAAACGCTGGTCAAGTTCCATGAATGCATCCACATCAACGCCGATGCGCTTGCGTTTGGCGGCATCCCGGACCACGTCCGGGTTTTCGCGAACCCATTTCAAATCGAGCACGTGTACTCCTTGGTTATGGACCGGCTCGGTCCTGGCAATCTATTCTTGTTGCGGACCTATTCCTCGATCCAATCGGAGCTAAGTTTACCGAACCACGGGTGCTTTTTCATCGACAGACGAATTTCCACCTTGCCGGATTTCGGCGTTGGGGCGCTGCCGCTGACTGGGAAGTAAGCTTCGTGCCAATCGGCGGCGACCGCTTCGGCGTTGGCTTCTTCCAACTCAAACTCCTTGCCGCCTTTGATCTCAACGATCACATCGTTGAGGGGCGCGCCAAGCGGCATCATGTAGCTTTCGCCAGCAATGCCAATGACCTTCAGGGATTCGCGGTTGATGGTGACTTGACCGTCGGCAACCACTGGATCCGCGTAGAGCTTGAACGGCCCGCCGAAATCCAACTGATTCTCTTCGCCCTCTTCCACCAGAATGGTGAATGGAATATCCGACGGCGGTTGGATGATGCACTCTTGGCCATCCTTGCCGCGCATCAGTCCCTGAACGACCTGATAGCGACCAATGGGTACTTGGATCGGACTCTTGCTGGCCACATCAATGTAGAGTCCTTTGGTTTTGGTGACTTCGGAACGGAGTACCATGCTGACCAACTTGATTCCCTTCGGACTCTTAAAGTTGATCTTCAAGGTCGCCAATTTGGGCGCCACCTTTTTCATCCGCAACTGTTCCAAATTGCCGCTCGCATCCCATTCGATTTCAAACCAATTTCCTTTGCGGTCGGTAATCCAACGCGAAAACGGCAAGGCAGTTTTCATGTTGCCTAGGGTGATCGAATCAAAACGGTTGTAGTACTTCTCTCGCGGCATGGCGACGGACCCAGCCACGCGGACGGGCAAACGACCAAAAGTGCCGTCGCCGTCGAAGTCGTACAGCGAAAGGTTGCCGAATGGAGTTTTACCGGTGCGTGCAGCGGCGTTACGGAAGAACATCAAACCGCCGCCTTCGGTCAAGCCAGCATTGACGGTGATTCCTTGCAGAACGTCGGCCTGAGTACCACCAGCAACCATGATCGCTTGCGGCAGGACGGTGCCATCGGTGAGTTTTTGCTCGAACTTAACTAACTTGGGTTTGGTGCCAAGGCTGAATTCTTCGGAGAGCAGACCGCCAGCGTCAATTTGAAACTTGTTGTCCTTGACGCGGTGAACCAAAATCGGACCGCGCGGGCCACCAAAGAGCACGTCGTCGCCGCCATAAGCCGCTAGCAATGCCGCCTTTTCACCGACTTTGCTGAGGCCCATGAATCGCCAATTAATCCGGTCGAGGTCAGCCAAGTCACTTGGGTGCTGAACTTTGCCCGGCTTCTTCTCGACGAAGAATTCCAACGGCACATCCACCCAATCCTGGCCCTCCATATCGTGGATGGTGTAGGGGGATTCTTTGGCCGTGTGTTTTTCCTTTTTATCTGGATCTTCAATGCCCAGAGTTGCGCGCAAATTGGCCAGGATCTTGTCGACGTTGTTATAGGTTGCGTCGTTGGTGTACTGCAGTTCTTTGCGCTGCTTGATGAAACTTTCCGCCGCTTTGAAGGCTTGGAAATCGTCGCCACCCTCGTCTCGGTATTCCTGGTAATAGCAGTTGGTCAACAAGCTATTACAGGTGGACAAATAGTAATTGTCGCCGACTTCCATGAACTCGAGCAATAGCCCACCCGGCTCCAACACTTCGACAATTTTTTGCCAGTCCTCGCCTTTGCGGCTCTTGGTGGCGATCGCATTCAACTCGAAGAGCGGGATCAGCCGTTGGATCGCCATTCCGCGTTTCTCGAGCGTACCCGAGTCCAAATTGGAAACGTACTTCGAGTAAATCTCCGGGAATTCGGAGCGATGCACTCGCTTCCACGAATTGGCGAATACTTCCAGCCACGGATTGCCCCAATTGGTGCGTTCGACGCGCTCCAAGAATACTTCCAAGGCCTTGACCTTGAATTTGGAGATCGACCGGTCCATCGCCACCCGGTCGTTGACTTTCAGCGCTTGGTTGAAACGCTTGTTGAAATCAGCCTTTGCTTGATCTTGTTGGGGAACCAGCAGGGCAGTGAGGCACAGGAGGAGGCCTGAGAGCATGACCCCCTATCTTATTCGAGCGGCCCGATTTGTAACAGGATCTTAGTCTGGACGACGGGACCGTTTATCGAGAAATTTCTTTTCTGCAGGGGTCAATTTGCCGATCCCATCCCGGCTGATCTTGGCCAAAATCCGGTCCAACTCCTGTTCATCGTTACGCCGTCGCTCGGCGTGTTTCTGTTGCTTGGCTTGTTGTCGTTTGGCGGTCATTTTGG
>CAZMDZ010000305.1:0-4927 GCA_964565175.1 uncultured Planctomycetales bacterium | reverse complement strand
ATGGCCGACGCCCAGCGCAAAGCCTTTAAGGAGGTCTATCGTTGGACCAAGCGCCAAGCTGAGGAAGAGTGGAAAACCTGGGTGATGGCGACCTACCCGATCAAGTAAATTCATGCGATGGAAATCCCGCGCGACTTCGTCGTCTTTGACACGGAAACCACCGGCATGCCGCCGGGGGCGCGGTTGGTTGAGATTGGCGCGATTAAGGTACGCGGGCACTCGATTGTCGACCGTTTCGAACGGCTAATTTTCCCTGAGCAACCGATCCCTGAGCGGGTGATTGCGATTCATGGCATCAGCGATTCCGCCGTGGAAAACGCCGACTCCGCGACCGAAGTCCTGCCCGAGTTTTTCAACTGGATCGGCAAAACACCCTTAATTGGCCACAATGTTCCGTTTGACGCCACCATGCTGGCCGCCGAGTGCTTGCGCTTGGGCATTGCCCCACCCGACAACCCAACTTATTGCACGCTAACCGCTTCGCGTAGATTGCTTCAGCGGCGCTCTCACAGCCTGCAGAACTTGGCTGCTGAATTTCGTTTGGAAAGCGGCCGCTCCCACCGCGCATCGGATGACGCAGAAACTACCCTGCAGCTGCTATGGAAGCTTCAGGAAGTCTCGGGTTCTAATTTCCGCTTTCACTACCTCGGTCGCGGGAAGCCATTAGCCAAGTTCATGCCGAGTCAGCCAGAACTCCCTACGTCGAAGCACGATCTGGACGATGCTGCGCGAAACGGCTTAGCTGTGGACATCCATTACCGACTGGCAAGTGGCAATATGATCCAAGCCAGAGTCTCGCCTCGGTATTTCTACAGGCAACGAAACAGCATCGTAATGGAAGCCTATTGTCATCTAGCAGGCTTCTATAAAGCCTATCGATTGGAGCGAATTCAAGCGATTTATCCCTGTCCAGATGCGCCGCCGCCGCTAGTCCGTCGAGGTTTTTGAGGACGGCCTCCCATTCCGTCAGCCGACCGAACAAAAGCACAGCCCGAGTGGGTTGATTTAGCTTTTCATGAGCAATCTTTGATAGAATGACCTCTTGAGCCACGCTTGCTGGCTCTTAAAAAACCCTACGAATAAGCAATTATTCACCCGGCTATATTTTGCCGGACCTCCACGAACAATCACCCTTAATACCTACCATGACTCCGAGCGAAACTGCTGCCTCGGAGGCGCCTGCCGTACAACAAGAGTACGAATGGCCCCTCGTTGACTTGAATGAAGAAGTCGAGGGTCTCGAAAGAGACGATCTCGAAGAGAAATACCTGGATCTCAAGGACGAAGTGTGGCGCTTGCGCCGCATGTTGAACCTTGAGCCAGCCAACGGTCAGATCCCCAGCAACGGCGGCTTCGCCAGTGCTGGCGGCTTTTTGAAGCGCCAATCCTGTGCAGTATTCGTCGACGTACAAAACATGTACCACTCGGCGAAGAAGACTTACGGTCGCAACCTGTCCTACGCCAAGATGCTGCGCGCCTGCGTGCGCAACCGTCGCTTGACTCACGCCAACGCTTACCTCATTGAACGCGATGGCATCGAGCAGACTGGCTTCACCGATCACCTTCACTACTGCGGCTTCCAAGTGCGGAAACGCAGCGTGATCGAGCGCCAAGACGGCTCGCGTAAAGCAGAGTGGGAATTGGCCATCGCCATGGACATGCTGCAGATTGCCGAGAAGGTCGACACCATCGTCATCGTCTCTGGCAACGGCGTCTTCGCCGACGTCATCCCAATGCTCAAAGCAAAGGGTTGCAAGGTCGAAGCATGCGCTTTCCGCGAATCGCTTAGCGATGTACTCCGCGAAGCAGTGGATTGGTTCCACCTGCTCGGCGAAGATCACCTTTACGACGGCGCCTAATCCGTTGCACCCCATCCACCCCCGCCCGGGGTTTGGATGCGGATCTGATCGCCAGGCTGTACGTCGATCGCCTGACCCGGTTGCAGACGGCTCCACTTTTTGGAGCCGCTGCGCCGCAGGTGCTCGACGCCTTTTTTGCCTGCCCCACCTCCTTTGGCACCCGCAGCACCTTGCTGTCGACGTGTGCCGGTGATGGTGACTCGCGCTGGTTCGAGGAATTCGATCTGCTTGATCAAACCCTCACCACCGCGATGCGAGCCGCTGCCGCCGGATCGGCGCCGCAGCCCAAGTTGATGCACGCGTACCGGAAGTTCTTGCTCGAACACCTCCACCGGTGTGTTGCGCGTATTGGTCATGTGGACCTGCACCGCACTCGCCCCGTGACCTTCGGCGCAGGCACCGGCTCCACCGCCTAAGGTTTCGTAATAAACGAAGGGCCTGCCGTCGGCGCGGCGACCGCCGAACAGCAAATTGTTCATGGTGCCTTGACTGTTGGCGGGAATTTGTTGCGGCAAGATCGAGCGCAACGCGGCGAGCAAGACGTCGACAATGCGCTGCGAGGTTTCGACGTTGCCGATGGCGACGCCCGCAGGCGCTTGCGAAGAAACCAAGGACGCCTCCGGGAAGGTCATTCGCACCGCTTTTAAGGTGCCGCTGGTCTCTGGGATTTGGGCCGGACTCAAGGCCTGCAAGACATAAAAGATTGCGCTGGTAGCGACGGCTTCATGCGTGTTCCATGAAGTGCCGACTTGCAAGGAAGTGCCATGAAAATCGACCAGCAGCTGGTCGCCTTTCTTCTTCACCGAGCATTGCAAGCGCGGGCTTTGCTCGCCATCCATGTAATCAACGGCGGTGCCCTTGCCGTTCGGCCACGACTTCAACAAGGCGCGGGTCAATCGCTCGCCATGATGAAGCAATCCAGCCATGCCCGCTTGCACGCCGTCGGCGCCAAAGCGCTGGCAGAGGTCCTGTAATCTTTGCGCGCCACGGTGAAGAGCGGCGCATTGGGCTTGCAAGTCGCCGCGTGCCGCTTGCGGATCGCGGACGTTGGCCTGAAGCAGCTGCCACACTTCGGGCACCGATTGGCCATCGCGTTGCAGATGCAGCGGCGGAATCAAAAAACCTTCGCCGTAAATGTCGCGCGCGCCGCTCATTGAACCTGGCTCTGCCCCACCGACGTCGGCGTGGTGCGCGCGGTTCATCAAAAAGCCGATCCGTTTGCCATCTGCAAAGTACGGCGCGACGACGGTGATGTCGTTGAGGTGAGTGCCGCCGCGATGCGGGTCGTTGAGAATGATGACGTCACCGGGTTGCGGATCCATTTCCTCAAGGATCGCCGGCACCGTCATGTGCGCGCTTCCAAGGTGCACCGGAATGTGCGCGGCATGGGCAACCAAACGGCCACCGGCGTCGAGTAGCGCGCAGGAGAAGTCGAAGCGCTCTTTGATGTTGGGCGACACCGCACTTTGGCGCAAGGCTTCGCCCATTTCTTCGGTCACGCTGGCGAACAGGTGACGAAACACCATCAAGTCGTGGTTCAATCCTGCGGTAGGGGTTTTCGCCGTGGACTTGCCCCTCTTTCGATTTGCCTGCGACTTGCCCTTAGATTTTGGCTGCGACTTAGAACTCATGACGAAGCCTCCGCATCGCGGACGATTTCCAACGCGCCGAATCGATCGACGTGCGCGGTCCAACCTTGCGGCACGACAGTGGTGCCGGAGTATTCGGCGACGATTGCCGGACCTTGCAGAATGGCGCCAGGCTTCAAATCTTCTCGCACATACCACGAAGCTTGGCACGCCCCGCCACCCTCGGGCAGCACAGCCTTGCGCTGCTCCACCGCCTTTGCTTGATGCTTACGCGCCTTGAGCGGCTGCCATGGATTGTGCGCCGGCCCGTCTGCTTGCACGCGCAAACTAACCACAATGACCGGTTGCTCCTCGCGGCTATAACCAAAACGACGTTGATGTTCCTGATGGAAGCGCTTCAACAAATGCGGTCCTTCCAACAACGGGAACTCGGCGGCTTGACCATGACTGCGCAGCTCCAAAATTTTGCGCACCTTGATGCCGCGTGGCGGGATGCCGTCGGCTTGGAGTTCTTGACGTAACCGTTCTTCTATTGGCGCGAACAGGGCACGACGTTGGCTGGTGCTGGGCAATTCTTGCAGAACGGTTTGCACCAAAGTGCGACGAGGCGGTGCGGCCAGCAGCCCTACCGCAGAAAAGGCGCCCGCCATCGGCGGCATGACGACCTTCAGCATGCCCAATCGTTCGGCCACCCACGCAGCATGCAAACCGCCCGCACCGCCAAAGGCGTACAAGGTCAAACGGCGTGGATCAAAACCTTCCGCCAAAGAAACTCGACGCAACGCGCGCTCCATATCGGCCGACGCGATCTGCAGGATGGCTTCGGCGGTTCGCTGCACGCTTAAGCCACCAGATTTCCCCAGTCGCTCGATGGCGGCAATCGCACCGTCTAGATCCAAATTGAATTCGCCGCCGAGAAAACGCTGGGGATGCAATCGCCCCACCACTAGATGAGCATCGGTGACGGTGGCATGGTTGCCGCCGCGTCCGTAACAAACCGGTCCAGGTACTGCGCCAGCCGACGCTGGACCCACAGTCAGTGCGCGGCCAGCATCCCATTGGGCCAGACTGCCGCCACCGGTGCCGACCGAGTGAATTGGCAAGCCGCGACTGAGTAAGGTGAAACCGCCAAGTTGCATTGGAGCTAGCGGAAGTTCGCCTTCGCCGAGCAAAGCTACGTCGGTAGAAGTGCCGCCCATATCCAAAGTCAAGATGGCGGCGTCGCCACGTGCTTCGGCCAGCGATCGGGCGGCGCATAGACCTCCAGCCGGGCCGGAGAGCGCCAAGTGCACCGGTTCGTCGGCAGCGGAATGGGCGCTGGCGGTGCCGCCATCCGAACGCATGATGCGGACTTGGGATTTTTTAGTCCACCGACGCTGCACTTCGGATTGCAACTTGTGCATGGCGGGACCAACCACCGGAGCTAACGAAGCATCGGCCCAGGCGGTGGTGAAGCGTTCGTATTCGCGGTGTTCGGCG
>CAZMDZ010000304.1:0-4949 GCA_964565175.1 uncultured Planctomycetales bacterium | reverse complement strand
ATTTACCGACGTGTTGCTCCTCATCTCCCCTGCCAAAAAGCTCCATTCCCAGCCGGAAATCCCCGCCGGATTGCGCACCACCCAACCGAGTTTTGCCGATCAGGCGGAGCTGCTGATCAACCGCTTGCGCAAATACTCAGCCCCCAAGCTTGCTGACTTCATGAAACTCAGCCCGGCATTGGCGAAAGAGAATGTTCAGCGCTATCAAGAGTGGCAACCGCTGCATCGCCGCCCCCAAGCCGCACCCAGCATCCTGACCTTCGCAGGCGAGGTTTATTTTGAACTCAAAGCCGCCACCCTCAGCACCGACGACCTCAAGTTCGCGCAAAAGCATTTGCGCATCTTGTCAGGCCTCTACGGCGTACTCCGACCACTCGACTTAATCCACCCCTACCGTATGGAGATGGGTCGCAATTTGGACAACCCGCGCGGCAAAAACCTGTATCAATTTTGGGATGACCGCATTCGCTTATCCGTTGAAAAGCAACTGAAAGCGCAAGGAGATGATGTCATCCTCAACTTGGCGTCGAATGAGTATTTCAAAGCGGTTCAGCCCAAAGAGTTGCAAGCACAGGTGATCACCCCGCAGTTCAAAGAAGCCCGCGATGGCGGCTATAGGATGATTGGCGTATTCGCCAAAAAAGCACGTGGCATGATGACTCGATGGGTGATTCAAAATCGAATCACGGATCCGACTGCGGCGAAGAAGTTTCGCGTGGGAGGCTATCGCTTCAATGCTTCCGAATCGAAGGGGAGTCAGTGGGTGTTTACTCGAGAGTAGTCATTAGCCACAGCCGTTCACAGCCGTTCACAGCCGTTCACAGCCGTTCACAGCCGCTCGCAGCCGCTCGCAGCCGCTCGCAGCAGTCAGCAGTCATGATCAGAATTCAAAAACACCTCCGGTCCGTACTTTTACTTGTCGCAGTTGCACTAGGCACCTTCGTCTCCGCTTGCAGCAGTCCTGAATATCACAACGCCAATGCCTGCACCTTCATCTGGCGCGAAGGCCAAGACCTGAACGACGATTTCGCAGCCATCCAACAATTAGGCGAAGAGCTTGACCACGCCTGGGATCAGCGCGACGCGGCTCAATTTGGCTCGCTCTTTCTTGCCACAGGCAGTTTTCGGTTCCCTGGTGGCGCTCTGCTGGAGGGGCGCGACAACATTGCCAGTTACTACAAAACCACTGCTTTCCCAAGCTTCGACGCCGATTTGGTCCACCGAACTACGCAGAAACGCATCCAGCTACTTTCGCCCGAAATTGCCATTGCTGACGGCCTCGTGCACTTCATTCACACTGAAGCCGAAAAACCGGAGGACCGTTTGGATTTGATTTTGTTTGTCAGTAGCACCTTGATTAAGGAAAACGGCCAATGGCGCATTGCAGCGGTCAGGCTAATTCCGGTATCCTGAATCCTGCCTTTGAATACCGATCTAGTTCGTCGCACCGCCACTTATCTCTCCCTTCTGGCAGCTCATTCGCTCGGGCTACCCGAAGCGACGGCGGCAGAATTCCAGAGCAACGAACTAATCAGCGTCAATCCGGCCGGAGAAAGCGGCAGTGGCGACAGCACCACCACCAGTATTTCTGCCGATGGTCGCTTTGTGTGCTTCCGCTCCTATGCTTCCGACCTCATCGAAGGTGACGGCAATACTTTCGCGGATATTTACGTGCGCGACACGTTGCTGCAAATCACTGAGCGGGTCAGCGTAGACAACTTCGGCTTAGAAACCGATGCGTCCAGTTATGAACCCACCCTTTCCGCCGACGGTCGTTTTGTCGCCTTTCGATCCTTTGCCACGAACTTGGTCAGCAACGACACCAATGGCGCCTACGATATCTTTGTTCACGATCGCCAGACCCAACAAACGGAGCGGATCAGTGTGCGCACCAATGGCTACGAAGGAAGCGGTGCGAGTTCCGCCCCGACCATTTCCGCCACCGGACGATTTGTTGCTTACCATTCCGTCGCCAATAATTTGGTGAGTGGGGACAGCAACAACCAAGTCGATATTTTTCTGCGCGACCGCAAGCGCGGGGCCACGATTCGGATCAGTCTGAATTCATCGGGCCAGCAAGCGAATAACCGCAGTCACGAACCGTCCATTTCCGCCGACGGCCGCTACGTTGCCTTTTACTCTTACGCCAACAACCTCGTCTCGGGCGACACCAATGGTTTTGCCGACGTTTTTGTTCGCGACAATCTGCTGCAATCCACGAGTCGAGTCAGCATCAGTAGCGCTGGGGTGCAAGCGACGGACGATTGCACCAAACCGTCGATTTCCGCTGATGGTCGCTGGGTTTGCTTCCAAAGTAACGCGGGCAACTTGGTGAATGGCGACACCAATGGCGTTGGTGATGTGTTTGTACACGACCGCGCAACTGGCACAACGGAACGAGTAAGCATTGACTCAAATAATCTGCAAGCCGACAACGCAAGCGTCAACGCCCGCCTTTCCGCTGATGGCCGGTTTGTGGTTTTTCAGTCTGCCGCCAACAATCTGATTGGCGCCGACACCAACGGCAGTGACGACGTTTTTATCCGCGATCGCCTCGCTGGCACTACCGAACGCATCAACCTCAATAGCGCCAACACCGAATCCGATGGTTTCGCCTTTGAACCCAGCATTTCTGCCGACGGCCGACGGGTGGCCTTTTGGGCTTCTGCAAGCGACCTCATCACCGCCGACCTCAATGGCGAAGACGACGTCTTTATTCGCGACCGCGGCGTAAGCACCAATCAAAATCTCATCCTTCTCACTGGACCGTGGCGTTGCCGACCGGGCCAGTCACTCGCTCTGCACTGGTTCGCTGGACCGCCCAATAGTCAGTACGCCTTGGCCGCCTCGCGAACTCGCACCGGTACCACCTTTGTCGGCCACCGCTTTGACCTGGGCTCGCCCTACCAAATCCTGACCCTTGGGGAACATAAGCTCAGCGGCACCGGCAGTTTTTTCACTGCCCCTATTTCAGCAAACCTTTCCGGCCATACTCTGTATTTTGAAGTGGCGGCAATCGGTGCCGGCAGCGTGGTGATGGATAGCATCGTGCACGCAGTCGAGGTGTTATGAGCCAGCGCAAGCGACTTTGGCAGCAACTTCATCAGAGTGATTTCGACGTCGTCGTCGTCGGTGGCGGCATCAGTGGAGCAGCGCTTTTCCGCAAATTGTGCCAGCAGAATTATCGCTGCTTGATCATCGATCAGAGCGACTTTGCTTCGGGCACGAGTCAGGCGTCGGGCATGTTGATTTGGGGTGGGCTGCTCTACCTCAAAAACTTGGATCTGCGCACCGTGGTCCAGCTGTCGCGCGCGCGCGACCAGTTGATTCGCGATCTGCCGAATACGGTGCGACCAGCAACTTTTCGCTACTTGTCGCGGCTAAGCGGCACCCGACCGGGCTGGCTGGTGCGAGCCGCGCTCGAAGCATATTGGTGGCTAGGTGGGTGCCGTCGCCAGCGTCCCAAGCGCGAGCCCTATTTCCAAACGCGTAGTCTTTTGGCCAAGCAACGCTTCGGCGACTCGATCACCTATGAGGAAGCTTGCTTACCCAAATCCGACGCCAATTTGGTTCTGCGCTGGATTGAAGAGGGTTTGGCCGCCCAGCCGCATTCGGTGGCTTTGAACTATTGCCAACTGAAGCAAGCCGACTTCCAATCGCCTTGGAGGCTGGATCTCATTGACCAAAGGCACCAACAAGCCTCAACCTCCATTTGTGCTCGGCTATTGGTCAACGCCGCCGGAGTTTGGGCGGACCAGATCAACCAGAGCATTGGCTTGCGCAGTAAACATCACCATGTTTTTAGCAAAGGGGTCTATTTAGGCCTGCCGCGACCAGCGGGATTAAACGAATTTCTCGCTTTTGAAATGGGAGCTCATGGCGACACCCTAACTTACACGCCATGGGGACCGATCGCACTTTGGGGACCGACCGAAACTCCCATCGAGACCCTTGAAGACGCCTTCACCCCCAACGCCGACGACCTCCGTTTCCTGCTCGAATCCGCCCGTGCCAACCTGCGCCATCAATTCATGCCGCAAGACATTGTTTCGCTTCGATCTGGAGTGCGCCCTCTGGCCGTTCAGCGATCCTACTCGGGAAAAGATTACCCGTTGGACTTGTCGCGCCGGTGTGTCGTCGACGTAGACGCCGAACGCTATGGCTTGACTTTGTACGGCGGCAAATTGACGTCGGCGCCGAAAATGGCAAAGGATGCGGCGCTGAAAGTGCGTGCTTTGCTTGGCGAAGCAACCGCCGAAGGTGCTGGGTTTGGCGAAGCAGTGGTCAACGGTTTAGAGATTGGCGAAGCAACATCAGGGGAGGGAGCTTTGCCAAGCGAGACGACGATGTCGAACTTGGCGAATGACATCAGCCTCTACGATTACTTGCGGCGGCGCACCAACATCTCGCAATGGACACCGCGCCTTGGGCTGGGACGCCATAACGAATACCGTGAATTCCTCCACCAGCTAGCCGTACGCTTTCACGGTGCCGAAGGCGCCAACGATGCGATCGACGACTTAGAAGCCCGCGCTCACCGCCAAGACGAACTCCTTCAGCAGATTTTCTGATGAAAACTCCCTCGATCACTCTCCCCCATCAACCGACTTGTAACTGGCCGCAATTTGATGAGCAAGACGAAGCCGCGGTCCTCGCCATTCTGCGCCACGGCAACGTTTCCACTCACCAGGTGATTCGCGATTTGGAGGCGGCTTATGCCCAGTTTGCCGACCGCAAATACGCCCTTGCCCATTGCAACGGCACTGCTGCATTGATGGCCGCCTTCCATGCTTTGGACTTGCAACCTGGCGACGAAGTTTTGGTTCCGGCAGCCACTTTCTGGGCGTCGGCGCTGCCGATGTTGTGGTTCGGGCTGGTGCCGGTGTTCTGCGAAAGTGAAATGCAGCGTTTGGGCCCATGCCCCGATGACATGCGCAAGCGAGTGACGG
>CAZMDZ010000303.1:0-4951 GCA_964565175.1 uncultured Planctomycetales bacterium | reverse complement strand
CCTCTCTCCAACTCGGGTATTATATTGGTCGGGCAGCTCCATTATAAAATCATGAATATGCGCAATTTTTGCTGCCTCAATAACATCACTCGTAGAAAGGTCCTCGTCTAAACTCATGAAAGCAATATTATTTTGAATAGTATCATCAGCTAAATATATGTCTTGTGGCACATATCCAATAGATCGCCTCCAATCCGCCACACTATCCTCAGTTAATTCGCAGTCATCGAGTAATATACGACCTTCGCCAGGACTATGGAGACTTAATATAATGTCCACAAGTGTGGACTTACCAGAGCCAGTTTCTCCCACAATAGCTACTGTAGAATTTCTTTTAATTGAAATATTGATATCCTTCAGCAACCACTCTTCAGCATCTGGGTACTTAAATTTTATTTGGTCTAAATCGATAGAGTTTTTGAATGCCTTAGCATCTCCTCTCGTATTACGTGTTTCGGTTGTTACCTCGTCAAGTCTCAAGTCTGCAATTATCGCCTCGACAGCTGGGAGGTTGTAATGTACCAGCGTAATACCGGCATAAATTTGCTGTAAGGCTGGCAACAGGCGATATCCAGCAAATGCATATAGAGCCATGTAAGAGATAACATAGCTGTTACTCTGACCTTGGGCGATCAGATAAAGCACAATAGCCATAATCCCGCCAAATGCCACAATCTCCAAGAGATATCGTGGGGCATGAGAAATGACTGTACTAACGGCTGAATATTTTGCATATTTTAATGCCGGCTTAGAGAACCATCCAGTGAATTGCTCTTCTCCACCTTTTAACTTTAAAATTTTAATGCTCGAGAAGGTCTCACTTAGAATTTTATAACGTAGAGAAATAGCATCGGCGACAATATTTCCTATGGAGTGAAGAACTCTGCGCACCGCAATAAATAGACTTATGTAGATGGTACCTAGAGTTAAGAATACTGAAGCCGCAAGGGATGGATCTGTAACAATCAGTAACCCCACCAGCATAAAAGTTGTAACGGACTTTGACACAACTTGTAATATGGGTAGGATGACACCACTCATAGCTCTGCCAATCTCTGTCAAAATATTTTTGCTTAACTCGGAGGAATTCCGACCTAAAAAAAACATATACTCTTGCGTTAGATATTTGTGTAGCATTCTGAGGGCAATCCGATGCTCCTGCATAAAAACAAATTTTTGCATATTCCACTGCATAAAAATAGAAAATGAATTAGATATTCCTATTAAGCAAAGCACTGCGACTCCAGAGAAAAATAGAAAATCATCCGTGCTAGTAAATCCAAGGGTCACATAGAAGTAATTAAGATACTCATTAGTCATAATTACCGAGTTATCTGTAACCATCCCCATAAAAGGAACAATACTCGCCACGCCCACCATTTCTGTAAAGCTAAGTACGAGCATACCAAAAAAGAGGGCCAAAACCTTGGCCCTGTCTTCTTTGAGGAACATATGTTTTACGATACTGTACTTTTTCATAGGGAAATTATTAGCTCTAATTTATAACAGATAGAATAATTATTTACACATAGGGGTAAATCACGATACTGCACTCTTCAAGTTACTATCCCACCGCCACATTGTTTCTTTTAGACCTTCAGAGTCCTTATCAGTTATCATTTCTTTTGAGACCGATGAGGAGCCACAGACAAACGAACAACCATTTTAGATACACTAAAGGACTTATAAACCATAAATAGAGAGCGTTTTAATATCACCATACAGATCGACCACCATCAATCGGTATAATGGCTCCATTTAGATAACTTGCCTGATCACTCAGTAGCCATATCAAAGCGCCCTGATATTCATTAGCGGTCGCCATTCGCCCCATAGGAATCTTGTTACTGACTTTCCCAATAAAAACTTCGGGCTGGCCATTTTCAACACCTCCAGGGCACAGTGCATTGCAACGCACGTTCTTTTCAGGCCAATACGTGGCCAAATAACGAGTGAGACCGACAATACCAGTTTTTACAACAGAGTAAGAAACTGGCTTGCGGTTTTGATTTTCATAAGACACCCCTTCCACTTCATAAAGTCGTTGATCAGGAGCTATTAGGCCTAAGTCAGAGGAAATGTTCACGATTGACCCACCATTGGGATTTTTTGAAATTTCATAACCATAGTACTTTGCACACAAAAAAGAGCCTGTCAAAGCAACATTGATATCGTCATTCCAAATTTTCAAAGGGAAATTCTCCAAACGCGAAAAATTTTTGCTGCTGTCATCCTCCATTTTAGGATTATTTGCTGCATTGTTGATCAACGCATCAATATGCCCAAACCTAGCAATTATTGTTTCAGCATTTGCCGAGACACTCGCTTCTTTCGTAATGTCAACCGAATATCCTACCGACTCAACATCAAATTTTTCCTGAATTTCAGTTGCTAGTTCAACTACACCACTGGATGAAACATCAAGCAATACTGGAATGCCACCGAATGCTGCAACAGCTTCAGCGTGCTTGCGACCCAGCAGACCGGCAGCTCCGGTTATAACAACAACCTTGTTACTTAAGCTAAAAAAATCGTCGGGATTACGAATCATCTCCTAAAACAACTCATCAAAACATTCTTCATAAACTTTGAGCCCCTCGATAAGTGCATCATCAGGAATGGTTAAAGGAGGTCCTATTTTAATTGTTCCCCTGCCAGTGCATATAGAAAATACTCCCTTCTCCATCGCCCTCTCGCAAATATAATTAGTTAACTCGGAATCTAATTCGTCAGATTTTTCCTTAGAAATAAAGACACCATACAGCAGACCATTGCCAAGAATTCTGCCAATTCTTGATGGATACTTTTCCTTCCATGAGTAAATTATATCCCTCATAATTTTGCCCTTGCGCTGAGACTCTGCGATCAAATCATGATTTTCAAAAGCTTCGAGGTTACCTAAGCCCGCAGCGCAGGCCACTGGATTTCCACCATGAGTACTTGTATAGCCTGCGTCAAGTTCAATAAGAGTTGCAGATCCAAGAACCGCTGATAATGGCATACTCCCAGAAATTCCTTTGCCACAGATCACTAAATCTGCGTCCACTCCATAGTGCTCATAGGCGAACATTTTCCCCGTCCTGCCGAAGCCAGCTTGAATCTCATCAAATACCAATAAAGTATCATTTGAACGTGACCACTCTCGCATTGCCATAATATAGTCGACAGGATAAAAAACTGCGCCCCAACCTTGAAACGATTCGACAAAAAAAGCGGCAATATTACTTAGATCCACTCCATCCGCTTCAAGTATACCTAAGTGATGCTGGAATAACTCCCTACCATCCCCCTCAAATTCCTCTAAAACCCAAGGGAATGGAAACGGCATGTGCTTCATATTCGGGTCTGTGTAGCCAATCCAGCTCTTATCACCGTGCTGACCACCAACCATCTGTGCTCCAAGCGTTTTACCGTGATAATTTCCATCGCCACCCACGATAATGTTTTTGCCTTGCATGGCATTTTCACCAAATATTCTGGCGATTTTGACAGCTCGTTCCGCTGCTTCTGTCCCTACGCTGAGAACAATAGCTTTCTCCAAGTAGTTAGGTGTCATTTCAAGCAGCTTCTTCAGAAATTGAGCGCGAATTCTTGTCGGATAATAATAACTATGCATTAAAGGCTTAGCTATACATTCATTTATTCTAGATATTGTCTCTTCGTTGGCATGGCCAGCATTAGTAACAAAAATGCTCGAGGTGAAGTCGATCCATGCATTTCCCCATTCATCAAAAATTTGATGATTCAGAGCTCGATCCCATACTACAGGCAGTTGCTCCAAAGCATTAGAGGATTCATATAACTTAATCTCTTCCAGCAACGACAGTGACTCGGGCACTGGTATCTTAGTCGCTATAGTTCGGTGATCTGTGTTGACTGGTGGTACATCACGAGGAGTTAAGTTAAATGTAAATTTAGCCATCGTAGGGTTTTCCTTAAATTGGTGTTCAAAACGTTGTGTTTTCGACAAAAATTAACCGAAGCCAAACTTTAGCTGATCAAAAATAACGGTTTCTTTTCAAGTATATTAACAATGCAGTCAGTAACAGGTTTAATTGACAGACACGTCATTAAATGCCCTTTATATTCTAGCTCAGTAATTAATTGCTGTTTCCTGAGAATTGGCAAGATATTCGTGAACCGATCAGATTCGCCAGGATATTTTTTTATCGTCTTAAAGATGTTCTTTTGGTTTTCTCGCTTAAATAGTACGCTTGGATTATCTACGCTAAGGTATTCTAGATCTGCTATATACTCTGCAAGGTGTATCGCAGTAAATCGAGATACGCCGACACCAATCCCTAAAACCTTGCCGTTGTTTTCATACAATCTTCCAATAGGGCTATCTAAACCTTCTGGTTCATCAAAGCTATGAGAGCTGGTGTAAAAACTCGCTCTTTTCCCCAAAGCAGAAACTGAATTAAGCGGATGATCACTGCGTTTTACCCCGGCATAACTTAAAAAAGACTGAGCAATTACGCCTCTTCCACGGACAGGTGTTAACTTTAAGTCAAGCGGGTTCATCTTTTCTTTTACAATAGCGATGCTTTCTTTGTCCAACGGAGGACTCGACCAATCTGACGGATCAGTCAATTGACCTGTGTGTGCTGGCATCAAAATAGTCCCTTCGTTTAATCCCACCGTCATAACAAGGGCATCAATGACGTCTATAGGGCCGTTAACCACATGACCAAGCGATCTCATTGAAGAGTGGACCATTATATCGTCGTTGGTTTTTAGACCAAGTTTACGAAATAATTGTAGTAAATCTTCTTTTGTTGAAACCATAGATAGCTTTAATGACCCGAATCACATGTTTCGAAGTTTTTCGTATGTAGAATTCGAACTTTGACTCAAATAATATTCCACCCGTCTAATATCATCTGGGACATCAATTTCTCCTGTATCAGGGGCTTCGAATCCGAGCATACGCGACCCAAAACATGAACTT
>CAZMDZ010000302.1:0-4964 GCA_964565175.1 uncultured Planctomycetales bacterium | reverse complement strand
TCGAGCAGGTTGCCGCAGTCTGCGGACTGATTGGAAGCGGAGCTGGCAGATTTCGATCGACGGGAATCCGCGCCGGCACTATGGCCGGCTTCGGCGCAAGCAGTGAGATCGGCAAGCGCTTTTTGCACTGCAGCCTCATCCCGCTCGGCCTTGAGCTTTTGCAAGCGCGCAACTTGCGCTTCCCGCACGGCGGCGTTGTCGACGGCTAAAACCGGAATGTCCTCTTCGTGTTCCGGTTTGAATTTGTTGACGCCAACAATGGTCTGACGGCCGGAGTCAATGCGTGCTTGCGCGCGTGCAGCGGCCTCTTCGATACGCAACTTGGGAATACCCGCTTCAATCGCTTTGGTCATGCCGCCGAGTTCATCAATTTCATGCATATGCTCCCGCGCGCGCTCGGCCAAATCATGGGTCAACTTCTCCACGTAAAAAGAACCGCCCCAAGGATCGGCCGGCGTGCAAGTGCCGGACTCCTGTTGCAGTTGGATTTGCGTATTACGAGCAATGCGCGCCGAAAAATCAGTCGGCAAGGCCAGCGCTTCATCCAACGAGTTCGTGTGCAGCGACTGCGTATGCCCCTGGGTGGCGGCCATCGCCTCCATCGAGGTGCGGATCACGTTGTTGTACACATCCTGCGCCGTCAACGACCACCCCGACGTCTGCGAGTGCGTGCGCAGCATCGTCGACTTGGGGTTCTTCGGCGAGAACTGCTGCATTTTTTCATGCCACAGCAAACGCGCCGCGCGCAACTTGGCGACTTCCATGAAGAAGTCCATGCCGATCGCCCAAAAGAAGCTCAAGCGCGGGGCGAAGGCGTCGACGTCCATGCCGGAATCAATGCCGGTACGCACGTATTCCAAACCGTCGGCGATGGTGTAAGCCAGCTCAATATCGGCGGTGGCACCTGCTTCTTGCATGTGATAGCCACTGATCGAAATCGAGTTGAACTTTGGCATCTTCGCGGACGTATAAGCGAAGATGTCGGCAATGATCTTCATCGACGGCGACGGCGGGAAGATGTACGTGTTGCGCACCATGAACTCTTTCAGAATGTCGTTCTGAATGGTGCCCGCCAGTTGCTCCGGCTTCACGCTCTGCTCTTCGGCAGCAACAATATACAAGGCCATAATCGGCAACACCGCGCCGTTCATGGTCATCGACACGCTCATCTTGTCCAACGGAATGCCCTGGAACAAAATGCGCATGTCCAAAATCGAATCGATCGCCACCCCGGCCATGCCAACGTCGCCAGTCACGCGCGGATGGTCCGAGTCGTAACCGCGGTGCGTTGCCAAGTCGAAAGCAATCGACAAACCCTTCTGCCCGGCGGCCAAGTTACGACGGTAAAACGCATTCGATTCTTCGGCAGTACTAAAACCGGCGTACTGACGAATGGTCCACGGCCGGCGCACGTACATGGTGGTGTACGGCCCGCGCACAAACGGCGCCATGCCCGGCATGCTGCCGAGGTGCTCCACCTGCTTCAGATCGTCATTGCAATATGCGGCCTTGCGCTCAACGCCTTCTGGCGTATTCCAAACCGGGATTTCAGTGAAATCAGGAATTTGGCTCATCCATTCGCCTCATGATCCGTGCTGTTGCCGACCGCTGCCTGGTAAAGATCTTTCAAGTCACTCAAAGTCTGCCAAACATCGCAGCCGATGTAAATTCCATCGACGCCTTTGCCAGCGTGAAAGACTCGCTGCGCCCCACTCATCATCAATTGAGGTGCGGCATACTCGCCTTGCTCTTCATAATTGTCGTCCAGTCCACACATGCACGCGGCAATCGCTCCGCTCGAAGCGAATTCAGCAACCGTTTCGCTAACTTGAGTTTGCCAACCACCGGCAGCAAAAAAGTTGCGGACGAAATCCAGGCGCGGCCCGAACTTGGAAGCGTCGCCGAGAGTCAGCACAAAAACCATGGGTGCGGCCCCATGCTGGCTCTTCCAGCCATCGGCCCAATCACGCAAAGCTTCAAATTCTTCAGCATCGCGGTAGTGCGCCATGCCGCTTCCACAGTTGGCAGACGACTTGCTGTCGCTCGCAGTATTGGCCTTTTGAGAATGGGTAGATTCAGGTTTCATCGACTCAGGTAGCTTTTCATCTAGGTTGGCGTATTCACTCACGCCGGTAATCGGCAGCTTGCGGGTGCGAATTTTCGCGCGCCGCTCACCGTGACTTTGCTGCAGCCAGTCATCTAACCAACCGCTTGCTTCCACGGCAATCAAACCGCCCAACTTTTCAATTTCCTGAAAACCGCTCCAGGCTTGTTCCGCTAGCAACCGGGTATATTTCTCAATCGAATACGCTCCCCCCCCCGCATCGGCGACGTCGCCAAGATGACACTCTTCGTCAAAGATCAACTGCGTATTGCGAGCCACCCGACGGCCAAGCGCCGAAGCTGGACCGGGGATTGAATCAAAGGGCAAGGTGGTAATCGCTTCTGCTCCCCCGAGAACTGCGGCGAAGCATTGCGTCGTTGAACGCAACATGTTGACCCACGGATCGCGCTTGGCCAAAGTCCGCGGCGACGTCACCGCGTGAATGGCGGGAATGGGTGCCTCGGCCAAATCGCAGGCTTCAAAAATGCGGCGGCTCAATCCACGAGCGGCGCGTAATTTGGCCATTTCCAAAAAGGTGTCGCGGGCGATGCCAAAACGAATGACCAAGCGCTCGGTTTCCGCTTGGAGATCGCGCCCTTCTTCTTCGGCGGTGCGCAGGAGCTCAACCAACATCGCCATGGCGATTGCCAGTTCCTGTGCTTCGCTTGCCCCGGCCATGTGATGGCGCAGCGTATCCAGCCCATCTTCCGGCCAATGCAAGCCGACCTGGTCCAGCTTGGCACCCCTAGCTTCGACCCACTCCTGAAACGCCTGCCTCAACTTGCCACCCCGCGCGCCAGGCGCGGTCAGCAACCAATTCACCGCGTCGGGCTTTACCCCAGCCAAAGCCGACGACAATGCGTTGAGATCGTCTTCTTGTTTCGCCCACAACCAAACGCCGTCGGCACCTCCCTTGAGGTCTTCGAGCAAGTTGGCATTGGCGTTGGGATCGGCAAGATCCACTGCCACCATGATCGTCCACGCCCGTTTCCCCGCCGCCGCCCGCCGACCGCGCAGGAACGGTGCCTCACCTGGCATGCTATGCAGAGCGTCTTCCACGCATCCGGCGAATTCAGGATCACACTCTTCTTCGTTGCAGTTGGCATAGACCGGCTGCAACGGCAAGCCGTCGATGGTCTTACGCACTAAAGTACGTTCGAAATCGGCGTCTTTGAGCTCCTGCTCAACTTTAGCTCGCCACGCAACCGCTTCACGCGTTTGCGCTTCGGCGGCGGCTTCACCTGGAGTTTGGGGGGTGGTTTTCACGCTATCCGAGGTCACAAATTCTGGCTGGAGAGGCCAAAAATGAAGCCCCCATTCTAAACCGGCGGACGACATGGGTCGATTCCGGTTTATCCGTCGCGACTACCGCCGCCCATCCTTCTGGCCATGCCGGCAGTAACAAAACTGGACCGCCAGCGGCTCGCATGACGGTTTTAAGAAACAGCGTCTTCATCATGCCCATGCGGGCATAAAAGATTCAGTTGTGATGCCAACTCTGCACAAGGCGCGTACACCCAGAGCTCACTAGAGGCATGGAGATCGCGCACTCTTTTCGGCGGCACGCAGAGACTCAGCACACATCTCCAAGGCAGTTGGGCAGGCAGAGGGCCGAGATTTGCGAGGTCTATGGAAAAGCAGTAGGCTTAAACCCGGCTTAGTTTTTTTCAAAGGACGCTCCAAAGAGCTCCTCTTCCCTCGGGCCTAAATATCCGTTTAGGCATCCTCCCCATGAAACAATTCCTGTCAACCTTTTTAGCGCTCGCGATTTCGCAGAGCCTTTTCGCCCAAACGACTTGGTATGTCCCCGACGATTTCGCCACCATTCAGGCAGGAATCAACGGCTCGGTGACTGGAGACTCCGTCATTGTTCGAGACGGCACCTACACCGAGGTCATTAATTTCACCGGAAAGAACATTTGGCTCAAAAGTGAAAATGGGCCCCTTACAACGATTATCGACGCCAACAATCTAGTCAAAACAGCGGTTGTGTTTGAAAACGGTGAAAGCAACGCCGCAATATTTGAAGGGTTCACAATCATCAACGGGTTCGACCATCAGTGGGCTGGCGGGATCGCTTGCATCAACCAATCGGAACCGATCATCCGCGACACCTGGATTGGTTTGCCCGGTCAAGGCAACCAAGCTTCTGGAGGCGGCGGAGGCGCTTACTGCGAATCGTCTGCCCCGATTTTCGAAAACTGCACCTTCACGGACAATTATGCAGATTTTGGAATTGGCGGTGGGTTGTATTGCAACAACGCCTCGCCAACCTTGAACGACTGCAAGTTTACTGAGAACGAATCTGATTTCGGCGGCGGAGGATTAGCCTGCAGGTTTTCGTCATCCCCTACCTTGAATCGCTGCGTATTCGAAAACAATCAAGTTCGCTACGATGGCGGCGGCGGCGTTCATTGCTATTTGTCTTCGTCTCCAACGTTGAATAACTGCACCTTCACCAATAACGACGGCGGCCTCGGTGGCGGGCTGTTCTGTGAATATTTTTCCGCCCCTACGGTCAATAATTGTGTGTTCACGTCTAACTATTCCAGTGGAGGTGGAGCCGGCATGTTCTGCGGGGAACAATCCAACCCATTGGTCGCCAACTGCACATTCGAAAACAACACTTCCGGATTTGTCGGCGGAGGTGTGGGCTGCCAGCTTTCTTCTCCCACTTTCATCGACTGCGTAATCTCTGGAAATACTGCCGAAGATGCAGGTGGAGGCATTTCATGTGACGGTTCCGCGCCTACGTTTTCAAATACTGCGGTGATCAACAATGTCGCCCACAACGGTTGGAGCGACGGAATCGGAGGCGGGCTCTATTGCTTCAACGCTTCCCTCCCCATGTTTTCCAACG
>CAZMDZ010000301.1:0-4993 GCA_964565175.1 uncultured Planctomycetales bacterium | reverse complement strand
ACCACTTTGTCAATACAAAGAGGGCGGTGGTCATTCCCTCCTGTCTTTCGGCCTTTTTGGCTCGCCTCGAATGGATGGATATCGGGTAAATGTGGTCGTGCCGGCCGATTGATGGCGGCGAGCGACTCGGGGACCGGCGAAGCCGGCCCAGCGGAGCGTGGAGCCGCCGGCGCCAATCGGTCGGCACCACACAAAAACCACAAAAACCTAACTACGCAACAACTCCAAAAAAGTCCGCGCAGCAACCCCAGAACCACCGCCCTTGGCGTGATACGGTTTTGAGGGATGGTTCCAAGCAGTAGCCGCAATGTCCAAGTGGACCCAATCGCGGTCGCCGACGAAGTAGGACAGGAAGCAACCACCAGCGATAGTGCCCGCGCCTTGACCAGGCTTGTAGATGTTGGCGAGGTCGGCGTACTGGCCTAAGGTCAGCTTGCGGTAATCCTCGGTGATCGGCAACTGCCAGTAAGCTTCGCCAGCACGTTCACCAGCGCGAATCAAGCCTTTGACCTTCTTATCGTCATTCCCCATTACGGCGGAGGTCAAGTGCCCCAGAGCGTGGATGGCAGCCCCGGTCAAAGTGGCGACGTCGTAGATGCTATCGGGCTTGACCTTTTTATCGGTGTAGCACAAGCAATCGGCCAAGACTAAGCGGCCTTCGGCGTCGGTGTTCAGCACCTCGATGGTCTTGCCATTCATGGCGGTGACGATGTCACCTGGGCGTTGAGCGTTGCTACCTGGCATGTTTTCGACGCAACCCAAAATGCCGTGGACTTCATAGTCGCACTGCGCACCCTTGGCCAGCCCTTCGAAAGCTCCGAGAACGGCTGCAGCACCGGACATGTCGAACTTCATGTCCTCCATGCCGCCACTCGGCTTGAGACTGATGCCACCGGTGTCAAAGGTCAGGCCTTTGCCGACCAGAGCAATCCTGCCCTTAGATTTGCCGCTCGGCTTGTAGGTCAGGTGGACCAGTTGCGGCTCGTTGGCAGAACCTTGAGCTACGCCCAGCAGCGAGCCAGCGCCCATTGCTTCGAGTGCCTTGCGGCCCATGACCTTGACCGAAATCTTGGCGTTGCCACGAGCGACTTTGCGCGCCAGCGCAGCAAAGTGTTTCGGAGTCAAAATATTGGCTGGCAAGTTCTGCAACTCGCGGGCGTAGAGGTTGGCAACCGCCGAGTTCGCGCCTTGACGAACTGCCTTGCGACCAGCCGCATTGACGTCGGCGACGGCAATCGCGATCTTCTTGACTACCGTTTTCTTACGATCTGCCTTGTAGATGCCATGATCGTAGGAAGCCATGTTGGCGCCTTCAGCGGCAGCCTGCAGCTGTGCTTCGCTTTGCTTGGTCAACTGCAAGTCGATGGTGACGCCAGTGCGCTCCATGCTCTCTGCCTGGTTGCGTGCAATCGCGCCAGCAACTCGAAGATCCTCAGCTGTCATGCCCGCCTTCTTAGCGGAACGAATCAACAGCCAACGGTGGCCTTGAGCGCCGCGCAGCAGCAAGGTGTCGCCCGGCTTTTCGCCAAAGTCACCCTTCCAGGTGTTGGCTGCAGGAGCGTTATCGGGAAGGGTGACGCGTGCCTTTTCGGGCACCACGATCGCCACCAATTCACTGCGGCCAGAGGCCACATTGTCGGTAAGGACAGTTCGCATTGTGGTTGTGAGTTTCTGGCGTCGATGACGCCGGTTGGGTTACATGCCCGAGAACACCGGTCCGCCGCCTTCCGGCACGACCCAATCGATGTTCTGATAAGGATCGGCGATGTCGCAAGTTTTGCAATGCACGCAGTTCGATGCGTTGATCATCAGCGACCCATCCTTGCCTTCTTCGCCAGCTTCCCATTCGTAAACCGCCGCTGGGCAGAAGTGCTGGCAAGGGTTGCCGTATTCTTCGGTGCACTTCGTTGTGCAAAGGTCAGGGTCTTTGACCTTCAAGTGACACGGTTGATCCTCTTCGTGAATGCTGCCGGAGTAATAAACGTCGGTCAGCTTGTCGAAGGTCAACTTGCCATCAAACTGGGGCCGCGCTTCGGCGATTTTGGCGCCGGTCTTTTTGTAGCGATGGTGATCGCTTTCCAAACCCAACTTGCCGGGCAAACGTCCGCCCAACATCATGTCGAGACCGCCGCGCACAAAGCCCCAGGTAAAGCCTTTTTGGAAGGCTTGACGGAAGTTGCGAATCTTGTGCAGCTCTTGATGCGCCCAAGAATCTTCGAACTTCTGATCGAATCGGGAAAGCTCGGCTGCGGAAACAGCGCCAGCGGCAAAGGCTTCGGCAGCCGTTGCAGCGGCAACGACGCCGGACTTGATTGCCAGGTGCAGACCCTTGAGGCGTTGGGTGTTCATCACGCCTGCGCCGTCGCCCACAAGCAGGAAGCCGTCGCCCCAACAACGTGGCATCGAATGCAATCCACCTTCGGGGATTGACTTGGCACCGTACTTGACCAGCTCACCGCCCTCCAACAACTCACGCATTGCCGGGTGGGTTTTCCACTCCTGCATTTTGGCGTGGTAATCAAAAGAAGGATCGCCGTGATCCATCGCGGTGACAAAGCCAATCGACAGCTTGTTATCCGGCAGACCATAAATCCAACCGCCGCCATAAGCCTTCGATCCCAGCGGCCATCCACCGGTGTGAAAGACTTGACCGGTCATGTCTTTTTTGATCTTCCAAACTTCTTTGACGCCGACGCTCCAGATCTGCGGGTTGCGCCCTTCATCGAGCTTTTTATCCGCAATCAACTGCTTGGTGCATGAACCGCGCGTGCCTTCGGCGAACACCGTCAGCTCTGCCTTGATGTCATAACCCGGTGCAAAGTTACCCTTCTCTTCACCGGCCTTGTTACGACCTTGATCGACGGTACGCACGCCGATGACCTCGCCCTTCTCGCCGTATAAGACTTGATCAGCTGCGAAGCCTGGATAAACCTCGACGCCTTCCGCTTCCGCTTTTTCTGCCAGCCACTTGACCATCGAGCTCGCACTGATGATCCACTTGCCATGATTGCGGAAGGGCGGCGGGCACATCGCACCTTTGAAGACGCGCTTTTTGCTCTTGCTGAACCACCACATGGCGTCGTCGCTTACCTTGGCGTCGATTGGAAAACCGTCGCTTTCGGCGTGCGGGAACATTTCGAGGATTCCGCGCGGATCCATGACCGCGCCACTGAGCGTATGGTGGCCAAGCTCTTCCGCTTTATCCAAAACCAGGATGGCCTTTTCTAAGCCCTTCTCCTGGAAATCGCGGGCCATCTGAATGGCACAGGCCAAGCCGGCAGGACCGGCACCAACTACCAAGACATCGACTTCGAGGGTTTCGCGTTCCATGGCTGCAACAGGATACCCCTGCTGCCAGCTTAGATCAGCCCGGAATGGGGCGAAAAAGCTCTTTTTACCGCCTAAACCGGGCGAGCAAATGGAATGCTTTGCTAGCCCTAGTCAGCTTTGACAAAGGGATTGCTTTGCGCCTCTTGGCCGATGGTCGTGGTCGGACCGTGGCCGCAGTGCACCAAGGTGTCGCCGGGCAGGGTATAGAGCTTGGTTTTGATCGAATGCTCCAGTTCTGGAAAAGAACCGCGCGGGAAATCGGTGCGGCCGATGGAGCCAGCGAACAAAACATCTCCGGCCACCACTTGCTTGCTGGCAGCGTGGTAAAAAACCATATGTCCCGGGGTGTGACCGGGGCAATGCAACACCTGCAATTCTTCGTTGCCTACGCGAAAGACTTGTCCATCGACCAAATCATGGTCGGGCGACGGCACCTGCATCGGCGGCAAGCCGTACATCTGCGCCTGCTTGGAAATACCTTCGCGCCAGAAGTTATCTTCGCTTGGGAACCAAAACGGCACGTCGAAAACCTGCTGCAGTTCGACCGTACCGCCGATGTGATCAAGGTGGCCGTGGGTGGCGACGATTGATTCAACTTCGACTCCGAGTTCCTGCACTTTGGCGACGACTGGCCCGGCATCCCCGCAATCACAAACCGCGGCTTTTTTGGTTTCTGTACACACCCAAATCGTGCAGTTTTGCATAAACGGGGTGACTGGGATTTCGTGAATCTCAAGCATGACGGTTACGAACCCTGGCCGATCCAGCTGCTGCCGTCGGCGTAAATTTCCTTTTTCCAAATCGGGATGCGCTCCTTCAACGCATCCATGAAGTCAATCGCAGCGCGGAAGGCTTCGGCGCGATGGGCCCCGGCAATCGCAACGACCACTGAGCACCCGCCCACCTCGACTGTGCCGAAACTATGAACGACCGCAATCCGCAGGACTTGGTGCTTCCTGGCAACATCCTGGGCAATGCGCTTCATTTCCGCTTCCACCATTGGCGGGTAAGCCTGGTACTCCAAGCGCAGCACTGCTTTACCACGGGCGTTGTCGCGCACGGTTCCGCGGAACTCGACCACACATCCGGCATCGTCAGCGGCGACGGCATCGCGTGCTTCGCAACCGGACAAAGGGCCGTCTTGCAGTCGAAAGTGGACCAGCATGTCGCTCATCAAGGGAGTGACTGGGGTTAGGACTTGGCGAGGGAGGGAGCCGGATCAGCCGCCGGACACGGGCGGAATGAAAGCCACTTCTTGGCCTTCCTGAACGGGGTCGGTATCGTCGGCGTAGGCGTGGTCGACCGCGACTTGGTAGGAGGTCTGCACGGCTGCGGGCACCTGCGTTTCGAAGGCAGCACGCAAATCACCTACGTGAATGGCACCATTTTCGTCAGTGGCTGGCTCCAGATCAATCTGGGCAACCCCGGCGAGGTCGGCTAGACCGGCGAACAAGAGCACGCGCACGGTTTCGCTTTGGCTTCGCAATTAGAACGGAACGTCGTCGGGGAAACCGCCAGGGGCTTGCTGGCCGCCACCGCCGCCACCGCCGCCACCGCCGCCACCGCCGCCGCCGCCAGCCGGAGCTCCACCGAAATCAGATGGACCCGGGAAATCAGGTGCGGCACCCTGGGGAAAACCGCCTGGAGCACCGCCACCTTGGGC
>CAZMDZ010000300.1:0-5036 GCA_964565175.1 uncultured Planctomycetales bacterium | reverse complement strand
GGCTGATTGTCTGCACAATCGCATTGTGGGCAGACGCAGAAATCGCCATCGGCAAAACCACAATCACCACAGTAAGAGCAGTCGGGGACATCGGCAACCTCGAAAGGCTCGCACGGGGAGTAAGAGGAATCGTATTCAGAGGGGTTTTTCATGTTGTTCATACGCATAGTATACCATAGCGTAAGGGGTTCGTCAAGCATAAAACCATAAAACTTTGAAAGTATTTTAAATACTTTGTAAGTGCTTGCGTATACTATACTTAGGTTTGCCACGGGCCTCCCCAATCGTATGATTAGAGCCTATACTCGGACGCTATTAGCAGTTTGTGGAGTGTTGCTTGGTAAAGTAGGTTACATTAGTAATCCAATGTTGGTTTAGGTCGTCTGGGTCATTATCCACACCTATAGGGGCGTATACATGACCTAGGTATGTGATGAAATCACCCTTAGACCCTCCCTTCACCCACCTATCATAGTTCTTTTGGACTGTGGCGGCACACCAACCAGCCTGCGACCTATAGGTATTCTTCACCCTAGGGTGTATAATACCGTATTCTAGGTGCGTAGGGCTACTAGCACCGTTCTCGGCATAGCGTATAGCACTCACTATAGGTGCGAGCATATCCCTACATTCCTTGCGTATATTTACATTTATAGCATCTTGGAACTCAGCAGCCCTAGTTTTGCCGTCCTTGCTTTCAATAGCCTTGCGTGCGCCCACTTGAGGACATGATGTTTTCTCTGGGGTAGTTTCTTCTACGGTCATGTTAATATGTATGGGGCGTTGGAATATGTTATCCCTTATATTCTCTAATGCTCTAATCTCTAAAGTAATGTATCCTATGCTTACTAACATAAGCACGCTAAGTAGGGTAGTGAGTGTTTTCATTATTATTATTATAGCATAACCTACCCACCTTGTCAAGCATTATATTTATCTTTTTATCCGAGCGCAAAAGTTCGCACCTTTGGGACTCCCATATACCCATACGGGTGTATTATATCCTTCTATACTATCAAAGGCCTTTTAAAATTTTTTAGTTTAGCCCTAAGTGGGGAAAATCCCCCACCCATGACAAGACTCTCCTAAAAAAAATTTTAAAAAAAAATAAGCTCCAACCCAATCCAATTTAATCACCTGCCAAAATGACACCCTATACTGGTGTTCTTAAATATTAAAATTAGTGACTCCTAGGCTACATATGATAGGAGAATATTTATGCCTGAATGTGATGTAACCCCCTCGATAGACAGTTATGATATACAAGACATAGGTCGTATTGCGCGTTCGGTTGACCTCTACGGCAATGACTACATTATCGTTAAGTGTACCATAAAGGTAAAATGGTCTGCGGTCTGTGAGTTAGGGTCATGCGATGGACATTGTTTAGAAAGGGGTCCAATGAGTGGGGAAGACACAATAACTACTTGGATGCGCGCGAACGGTATGAATAATGACCACGCTAAAGGCATAATAGGCTTTTTAAATTTATGCTACAAGAGGCGCTCTACTGCCTGCTGTGCAGAGAAATGTTCTGATAAATTAAAGGCACAAGACCCTTTTTATGATTGGGAAAGCACCTTGCTTGAGGAGGATATAATGTTCTTTCTAGAGGAGCAACTAGACGACGGGTGTATTGGTCCCACAGACAGTACCAACTGTTTGTGCGTCGAGCACCGAGGATTTGGGTCTTTGTACCAAACTCCTATAGGTAATTTAAGGGCTAGCGCCAATAGGGACTTCCGCGCAAAACAGGCTGCTGCTGACAAGGCAAACAAGCGTTGGGTAGCAATGGGCAATAAAGGCACAAAAATTACTATCCATGATACCCGGTTGAATTCGGAAGTGGATTGTAGCAAGCAACATTTATCCTGTGAACAGGAGTGTGTCTGCGCAAGACAGGATGAGCGCAATGACCTAGAGAGAGGATATGACTCTGCGGCTAGAAGTCACGCTCGCACCACGGAAATCATGGTCCCTTTGTACGATAATATAAAAGCCAACTGCGGTTGGGGTCAAGAGGGGTACACAGGAACTATACAAACCCCCGAGGGCCCAAGAAGCTGTTCAGAAGCTTACGAGGCAGTTATGGCTATGGACAAAAGATTAAAGGTACTGACTGAACGCATGGAAGGGTACATAGAAGAGATGAAAGCGTTGGACAAGCTAACTAATGCTTGTATAGAAAATTGCCGTAAGAAAAAGGTTGAAGGTACAGGTGTCTAAGTATGACTGAAGACTGTAAAGTATCTGTTACACCTAAGGACTTTAAAATAATTAATGTCACTTTTAATTCGGGTAGCGCCTTTATAGTAACCGTAGATTGGGTAGCAAATTTCGATATAGAGTGCACAACTCTTAAGTGTCCTTTAGGTCAGGAATGTGGCTCCGGGGGAATAAGCCCCTTTCCCTATAAGGGAAGTGATGTATTAATAATTAGTGATTATTTAGAAGAGGACGAGCTACCCGCGCATGAGAAATGTAAGAATGCGCCATCACCTAGAGCTTACGAGGACTGTATGAGGAGACAGGGGGTGAGTATTACTAACCCAGAGAGATACATTGATATTACCTTAGGTATAGCGCGGGCAATTGAGGCTTTTCCGGGTGTCTGTAGCTGTGAAGGGGATAGAAGTCCATCGTCTTTCACTTTAGGAAAATATCTAAAATCTTTAAGTTCCGAGAAAAATAAAAAGACGGTAGGAACTTTATAGAAATGACTACAGCAACAGCAATTTATAACTACATATAATAGGAGAATAACTATGGCGCAATGTAAAATTAAAATAGATTTCAATTTTAAACTTTCAGATGAGGGAGACTCAGAAGGTCTAGGGGATTTTTATGATGATATAACTAACCCTAAAAACGGGGGGATAACCATGCACTTTGAGGATGTTCCTATAATATTGAGCTGTGAGGGTGACCCGGACTGTCCTGAAGGTGAAGCCTGTAGTACTGCAACGGAAACCACTGAGATAGATATTGCCTTACCTCTAGAAACACTTTTAGACCCTAATGACCAGGCTCACGAAGCCTGCCTTGAATGTTTAAGAGAGGCGGAGGGTAGCTGGGGTGAAAGCCTTGCTGTTTATAACTGCGTTAAAGGAGGTAAGCCTTGTGATGGTATATTAGAAGCTGATAACTTTAATCCAAAAGTGGTGGCAAGCCTGTTAGCAAAAGTAGCAGCAAGCCTTAACACTAAATTACAATGCCCTTGTATTAAAGAAGACCCTCCCGAGGAACCTGTATCTTTAGCGGGGAGACATTCTATACATCATTTAGTGCAAGCTGCGGTAACTTATGAGGCAGGAGAAATTACAAAAAGAATAATCGCGGGAGCCATGTAATGGGAAATTGCTCAGTGGTATTCAAGGTCGCCTCTAAAAAATGCATTCCTAAAATATTTTACAGTGTAGAAGAGGGCATGTTTGGGTATAACGTAGACGTAGTTTTTAATATTGAATGTTCTAATAGTTCATGCGACAAAACGTGTTTTAATTTAGCGCCAACGTATAGTACCACAACATTCGTTTGTATTACACATAATGATGTAAGTCGTAAAAAGTGGAGGGCGTTGCAGGATGTCTGTGGGGAGATAGAAAATCCTATTAAACGTCAGAAATGTGTGGATAATTTACTGGACCATGAGGATGTAGTTTCAAATAGCTGCCCCAGTGATTCCTTTCTAGAAATGAGAATGTTTTCTTCTGGCCTTGGTGATGAGCTATGTAAATGTTTAGAAGAAAAACCTTCAAATTACTCCTCCCCCTCTCTAAAATTTAAGTTAGATAATTTTATGAAACACTCTACTGAAACTCGTGTAAAGAAAAGAATAGCAAGCCGTTAAATTAAACTAAGAGAATAAAGTAATTTCCCCAGTTTAAATACTAAATATAATAGGAGAATAAATCACCATGCCCACTGAAATCAATGCAACCGCCCTTGGACTAGACGCTCTCGGAACTTTTAATTCAGGAGTTGACACTAGTGCCGTTTTCGCTCATACACAAAACGCCTATATTACTTACACTCAGGTAAGCGCAACTAACCTTGATGGTGGTTGGCCCGCTGGTGCAGAAACTAAGAAGTTCTTCAAGCTTGAGATTACAGAAAATGTTGATGAGACTATTACTGATTGGGCTCTTTCTGTAGGTTCTGATTGGGATACTTGGACTTGCATGAGTGCCGTTGTTAATAGTTTTGATTCCTCTACTGGTTTAGGTACAAGTGGCTATGTCCACTTTCAGCCAGGCGGGTTCACGAGACTAGCCGTTTCTGGCGATTACGAATACCATAACTCTCAGAGTTATTCTGAGGTGTTGGTACCTTCCCCTCTTGGTGCTGATGGTAACTTGGTAGATGATGTGGAAACTTTAAACGCTTGGGTTATGAATCTTAATTCCCAACTACGCCAAGGTGGTTTAAAGTATAGCGCAGACAGCACCGCTGCAGGTGTTACTATAACCGCTCCTGAGTACGGTTGGAGAACTGACCTACTTTGCTAGACTTTTAAGCTCTCCTAAATAAACAGCTCTTGAGTACTCAAGAGCTGTTTTCGTATCTATATACAGTATGTACAAATATTATATTGAGGTCACTCGCGTAATAGATGGAGATACGGTTGATGCCATTATAGATTTAGGTTTTAACACTTTTATCAAAAAGCGCATTCGATTACATGGAATTGATACTCCTGAAATAAGGACAAAGGACCTTGTTGAAAAAGAGAAGGGTTACCTGGCGAAGGAGAGATTGGAAACTATACTAGCCATACACCAAAATCAAGCAGAGATAATATCTCATGGTACAGGAAAATACGGGCGGTGTTTGGGCGTTATTAGGGTAAAAACCGAAACAGATTCCGTTAATGATATTCTTCTAAATGAAAATCTCGCTAGGAAGTGGGAAGACTAGGTATATAAAATATGAACTTCTTTAAGCCCCCAGCTCTTGCTCCAAAAGCCAGAAGGTGTGAGACAGTCACATGTTGGATGATGAAAATGGAGAAGGTCGATAGCGAGGAACAGCTTTGG
>CAZMDZ010000299.1:0-5040 GCA_964565175.1 uncultured Planctomycetales bacterium | reverse complement strand
CGTTATTGAGCTCCAAAGACTCCAGGGGACCTGTCCCCGAAGGTGGTCCAAGGTTGCAAGAACTCAGAGCTATTCCGGCAAGGCAGGTGAAAACAAAGAGAGTGAGGGAGCGCATCGCGGCACAGGATACACCCTGGGCGGATCTCTGCGGCTGAAATGGCGCTGGCGGCCGGGCCCTTAAAGCACGTCGCGGTTTTTGGCGGCTCGATCGCCCATGAAGAAGAACACCACGGTGGCGCCAGCGATGACCAGGATCGAGGTGATGGCCGTCGGCGGGTTCGGGTCAGGCGAGAACATGCCGGTCCAGGTGTTTTCGATTTGGCACCACTCGCGGATCAGGCTGAGCAAGTAGCGGTGCGGCGAGGTGAAGCGGATGCTGCCGGGTAGGGAGCCGAAGAATGCACCCCAGCCGATCAGGAACAGTGCTGCCCACAGAATGGCGCGCTTGAACCAAACGCCGAGCAATAAGCACAGAGCCGAGTAGGGGATTGCACCGAGCACTAGAACGCCGGAGAGACCGGCGATGCGCGATATCCAGGCGTCGTTACTGTCGGCCGGTGATGCGGACATTAACAGGATGCCGGGGATGACAGCAGCGGCAATCAGGATGGGCAGCATCGCTAGCAAGCAGCCCTGCAGAATGCCGAGCAGGGTGACCCAGCGCGGCGTCGGCCGAGTGTAGAAGTAGCCGATCGAAGTGTTGTCGTAGAGCTCGCCAAGGATGGGCAGCACGGTAAACATGCACATGAACGGTAGCGCAAAGTAAACGCAAATCGGCACGATGTACTCGCCGTACAAGCCGAAGGGGTCACTTACTCCATGTGCTGCGGCGACGCCGGCAATCAGCACAGGAAAGGCGGCCAGAAGTACGTTGGGCAGCGCGTGGAAGCCCAGGAAGCGCCGACGGAATACGTAGCTGCGCAAGGCGCCGATGGCAGGTAGATGTGCGAGTGGACTGCTCATGCGTTTTCTCCTACCAGCATGCCGAACACGGCTTCCAAGTTTTCGTCTTCCACTTCCATGCTTTCGATTTGGCCTTGGCGGCCGAAGTCGGCGAGGTGATCGAGTAGTTCACTGAGGCGACGGGTTTCCAGCTGCAACTTGCCTTCGTGGAACTGGATACCGGTAATTAAATCTTTGGCTAGCAGCGAGGCGGCGATGGGTTGTAAGTGTTCGCCGCTGACGGTCAAACTGCGAGGTTTTTTGTCGACCAGCGCACGGATCGCCGACAGTTGACCCTCGGCGAGCAAGCGGCCGTGATGTAGAAGGACGAGGTGCTCGGTGACGGCTTCGACTTCGTGCAGAACATGAGAAGCCAACACCACCGTTTTGCCCGAGGCGCCGAACTCGCGAACGAAGTCCAGCGTTTTGCGGCGACTAATCGGATCCATGCCATTGAGCGGTTCGTCGAGCAGCAGCAACTGCGGTTCAAACATCAGCGCTTGTGCAACCTTGACCCGCTGGCGCATGCCTTTGGACATCGCCTTGAGCTGAATCTCGCGTTTGGCAAGCAAGCCGACTTGATCCAGTGCATGATCGGCACGCTGCTCAGCCTCCTTTCGCGACGCACCATTAAGGCTAGCGAGCAAACACAAGAAGTCGATGGCACGCTCAGTCTCGAGGTGGATGTCGTCGCCAGGAGTGTGGCCAACTTTTCGGAAGAGGTGATTGCTGCTTGGCGTGACGCGTTCGCCAAACAAGCGCACTTCGCCACGACTTGGGCGGATCAATCCGGTGAGCAAACGCATCAGCGTGGATTTGCCGGAACCATTGGGGCCAAGCAAGCCAATGACACCGCTACCCACTTTCAGGTCCAGGCCAGCCAGGCCCTGCACTTCGCCATACCAGCGGGACAAGCCGACGCATTCGATGACGGCGTCCGTTTGCTCGGGCGAGGTGGGGGATGTTTGTTTTTCACTCATCCGACCAAACTCCTCTTCTTCAAGCTCTTCAGCAGCACGGCCAGGGATAAGCCGTTGTAAAGGGTCAGCATGGTGATCACCGTCGACGGTGAAGCATGTTTCCAGCGCAGGTCACCCATGGCATCGAGGTTGTAAGCGCAGAACACCTTGACGCAGTGCAAAAAGCCGATCGACAGCATTTCTTGATTCTGCGTGATTTCGGCAAGGATTGCGCCAAGCGGATTGGTGAATAAAAAGATGCTGACGAAAGTTAGGTTGGTCCAAATGCCAGATCGCGTCAACGTAGTCACAGCTTGCACCATTAACGCCAAGGTCAGTGAAATCAGCACCATCGATTTGGTGAACCCCCAAGGCACCACGCTGACGACGTCGAAGTGGCCGTCGGGGCCGGTGCTGACGTCGAAGGCCCAAATCCACATCATCGGCAGCAGGGTGACGCCGAGCAGGAAGCAAACGTATGCGGCGGTGCGGCCGAACAGGTAACTGGTGGGCGTGATCGAGCGCGAGAAGTAGGACTCGAATGCGTTGGAGCGGATGTCGGAGGCGAGCAAGTCGTATCCAAACACCAGCGACAGTGGCATGAGCGTTGGGTAAACGAAAAGATAGAGCAAGCCCAGATAGCTCTGCGGCGTGATCATCAACTTCTCTTCGTCGCCCATGGCGATGCGGCCGATCGCTTCCATGTGCTGGCGCCAGTCTGGAATGACTTGGTACAGCAGATAGATCAAGCCGGTGCAGCCCAGCGAAAACAGCAAGGTGGCGCCGGTGATGCGCCGCACCCATTTACTGCTCCATCCGCGGCGGATGGTGGCGTGGAAAATGGGCATCCAGGCAGGCTTGTTACTGCGCGGGCCGTCGAAGCGTGAGTATTCAGCAGCGCGGAAAGCCATTAGGCGATGCCCTCCGGGAGTTGGCTTGGGTTATCGCCCTCGAGGGCTTCGAGGAAGGCGTCTTCCAGTGATTTGGCGGCTGGGGTCACGCTGTGGATTTGCACGCCGGCAGATTGTGCAATTTCGAATAAGGTTTCACTGGCGAGCACTCCGCTGGGGGAGTCGAGCAAAATCTCGCGGGAACTGCGTCCTTGGTTGACCGATAGGCCAGCGTTGCCGGCGGCAGTTTTGAAGGCGGCGAGGTCTGCCTCGTCGACCCGCACCCGTTTGGCACCGCGAGCCACAGCGGTGAGTTCGGCCACGCTTTGGCTCATTTTCATCTCGCCTTTGTCCAGCACCCAAACATGTTCACACAGGTGTTCGACGTCGGGGAGTAGGTGGCTGGCCAGGATTAGGTGGATGCCATGATCACGCCGAACTTGATCAATCAGCTCCAACATGCGGGCGCGGCCGCGCGGATCGAGGCCGTTGGTTGGCTCATCAAGAAACAGTAGATCCGGATCGTGCACCAGCGAGGCGGCCAACTTGTAGCGCTGCTTCATGCCGGTGGAATAAGTGTGCACTTCGCGGTAGCGTTCCTCGCCGAGGCCGACGAAATAGAGCACGTCGTTGGCGCGCAGCATGGCGTCGGAGGGTTGGAAGCCGCAGATCTCTGCCAGGTGGGCGAGCCCGCGCACTGCAGACATTCCGGGGACCCAGGTGTCGCGCTCGGGCATGTAGCCGATGCGTCTGCGTAGTAAGGAGTTACGCTTGCCACTGCTGACTTCGCCGAAAATTCGGACCTCGCCACCTGCGGGTTGGATTAGGCCAAGGATGCAGCGCAGCATCGAGGATTTGCCGGCGCCGTTTGGACCAAGCAGGCCCAAGCCACCGCCTTCAAAAATGGCGGAAACGGCATTTAAAGCCGTAAATTTTCCGTATTTGACCGTCAACTGGTCAAGCTGCAGCACGGAGGACGTCATTGATTTCAGTATGGCGGCTCGCGCTCTCCGTTGAAAGCGGCAGAGGGAGGGGAATTGGCCGGTCTTGCGAATTGTGGGCCGGGTCCCGTTAATTGGCTTTACTTGCGCCCAGATTTCAGTCGATGGAAGGAAGAACTCCCCCCGGATGTGTCAAAAATCTGTGCAACGTAACCAGGCATTCTCCTTGGTCGAAATGACCTTGATCGTGATGATGATCGGCATCACGGTGCTTTTTGCGATTCCGCGTTATGAGGCGCAGAAGGAAGCGCCGATCTCCGCCCAAGCATTTCAGTTCCTCTATCGTTTGCAGGGCGCGCAAAACCATCACTTGCGCACCCATGGCAAGTTCGCCAGCCACGTCGAAGCGATGGGCGTCGAAACCAGTATTCCGTCGGACTTTGTGTTGCAGACGCTGAGTTCATCGGATTGGAATAAGGAGTGGACGGCGGTGCTCAAGCGCCGCGCTCGCTGGTCGGCTTTCGGCCCCTACACCGTCGTATTTGATCAGAACGGCTTCCAAGCCGACCAAAGCACGCTCTGCGACGCATTGGTACCGGACGACAAGCGTTGGAGCGACAAGCCCGACGGCGATGCTGGCGAAGAGTAGACGGCTGGCAGGTTAATCCGCTGGTGTGGTAGACTGATTCGTCCCTTTCGGAACTCGTCATGCTGCTTTTTCTACCCCTCCTCGTCACGGCACCCGTTGCCATCCAAGCCCAGCAAGCGCCTACCCCTCAGGTTGAATTTGCTGCCTTCCCGCAGGATCTGCAAATCCTGCCGCGCGATAAAAATGGATTTGGCCACGCTTCGATTTCCGGGGAGCTTGCTGGCCCGAGAGCCGGTCGTTTGCAGCTGAAGGTGATGCGCAATGACGAATTGTGGAAGCAACAGATCCTTTGGGATTCCACAGCGACGGCAAGTTCGCAAACGAGTGCGCCGATTACGTTTCAATGCTCCATTCCGATTCCGGCAGAATTAGCCAACTATGATTTTGAGGCAAGTTGGCAAACTGGGAATCAAATTCAAATTGTTGCCAAAGCGGAGGATGTGGCGTCGGGTGACGTTTATTTGATTAGTGGTCAATCTAACGCAAATGCAATTGATTACCACGGCGAGCAATTGGCGGACCAGCATCAGCGTTATTGGCTGCGGTCTTTTGGCAGTGGGTCTTTTTATGCATCGGAGGTTGCCGTGGATTTGAGCTGGCACTTGGCGGAAGCGGAGATCGGTTATACGTCAGGAAGTGTCGGCACATGGGGATTGCGC
>CAZMDZ010000298.1:0-5096 GCA_964565175.1 uncultured Planctomycetales bacterium | reverse complement strand
ACCAATTTGTTCCAAAGCATCAAGCATTGACTTCATTACATAACTGCTGTTTTTTGTTTGGTTGTTTTTTGTTTCGTTGTTCATTGTCTTGCCTTCCGTTAAGGTTGTTATTAACTACCCCTACATAATACACTTTTGCTTAACACATTGTAAAGAGTGTTTGTGGGAGAGTTTTTTTGCACGGAACACCAAACCAAGCTGAAATGCCAATTGAGTCGCAATATTGGCACTTAATTTTTTTTATTTTTTTTTATAAAGTTTAGGCTTTCAGCCCTGTTTAACCCTGTGGGAATTATAGATTGCTACAAACGCCTCCAAATCGTCGCTGTGCAAGCACACCAAGAATCCCTTGCTATGCTTCCTGCCTATTGCCAGAACAGGCAACTTGCCCTCTGCTTTTGCCAATGGTTTTGTGCTATCAAACAGTGACCATAACGCCGACTTCGCCCTTAATTTGGCTTCTATAAATAAGCCTCCAACGCCCATGACATCTGCCCTAGTGTGCCCACTGTTGCCACCAGACAACGGCACTCGCTTGCCACCAAACAGCGTGGCAACTCTACGCTCAAATTGTTTCCAAGTACTTTTACTGGTCACGAATTACCCCCTGCCTAACTTTCTCAAGCTCTCTCTCACGCTCTTCGCGCTCAATTTCTGGTGTGAAGTGAGCCGACTTAATTTTAATTTCTGTCCAACTGCAACCAGCACGCCTAGCGAGTCGAACAAGGCAAGCGTTACACTTGTGCAATACTCCATCATTACTACAAGGGCTAACCGAGTAGTCTGTCGAGTGTTTTGTAATTCCACAATACTCGCATAATTTATTAAAATCACCGAGTTTGTCGCCAGTGGCTTTCCTTAATGCGCGTGCTTTTTTTTCGCAGGCACGACACGCCACAGCCTTGCCGTCTCTTCTAGTCCTGTTGTTGTTAAAAGCCGTGAATAACTTTACCTCATTGCAGCTGCCACAAACCTTACTCGGTTTATCAGTGCAAGCGTTCCTACGCTTGCGATAGTAAGTACTTGTGCATTGTTTGCAATAGCTATTTAACCCACTGCTGGTATTAGGTTGGAATGAGAACTCGCCTGCAGGCTTTTCAATTCCACACTTCTTGCACACCTTCGCGAGTGCTGTTATAGGTCTACTTTTTCTTTTTATGTAACTGCGCCGACTACTCTCCTTCTGGCAACCCTTGCACCAGTGAGAGTACCCATCTTTAAGACCTTTATTTTTCCAAAACTCAACAATTGGCAACACCTGTTTACAACTACCGCATTGTTTTTCATTCAATAGTGGCTTTTTAATCAACATCTCCCCCCATGCCTTAACCTTCCAACCTGTTTAGTGGTTCACCTGTCAACAGCTGACCTGTTGGGTTAATTGACTGCCTGACCTGCTCTTGCTTGCTACCTATATATGCGCTGATAAAAGTTGACCTCTGCCACTGTGGCTGTTCGCAACTGTTAACCATATTAAACCAGCCACCTAACGCCTGCACGCCTGCATCAATGTGCTTGTCATTACATAACTCGGCAACTCTTGTGCTGTTAGTCCATACAAATTGCAACCGCGACCAAGCCAAAGTTGCCTGCGTCTTTACATCGCCTTCTGGCAACTCACCACGCTCAATTACATCAATAAAATCTATAGGCTTTGGCATAAACCTGCAGGTCTTGGCAAGTATTTGGCACGCTTGCACCAGTACCTCATCAGGGTAATTATTAAGCACCGCACAGATGCCCTGTATTTGCTCCACACTAACACGCTGATTTATTACAACGCCTAACCCTGCCAGTGCTGTTGCGAAGTCCTGTGGCACCCCTGCACCCCTTACGGCATCCTTATTTGTTTGTGCCACATTTGCACGATAGTTGCTGCCACCCTTATCGCCAGCACGTTTCAACCAGTGCTGTATGTGTCTTTTAATGCCTGCGCTAGTCTTACGCTTGGCAGGATTGCACTCGTTCCAGTCTGCCAGTGCTTTAAGCTCCGCCAACACATCTATATTACCATAAATGCCTTGCAATTCTAAAATACGCTCATCAGTTATAGTGTGACTCCTACCACTTTGCAAAACCACCTTAATCATCGCATACCTCCTGTTTCAAGTGTCTCATCGTGGGTATTTTGGCAAGGTAGGTGGTGCAGGTGGAAGGTGACCTGCAGGTGTAGTTAATAACCACCTACCCTATAATTATTTATAGTCAACAATTCATTTAGAACGGCAAGTCATCGTCAGGCACTTCTGCTTTTGCAGGTGGCGCAACTGATACAGGTGCTGGCTCTGCCTGTTGCTTTTTACCATTCGGTAGAAACTCAAAATTAAACACAATTATGTCGGTAGTGTAACGCTTTATGCCATCTCTTTCATAACTATCATAACTAATCTTGCCCTCAATTGCCACCTTGCTACCCTTGTCCAAATATTGTGCCATAACATCGCCACGCTTGCCAAAAGCTACGCACCTGTGGAAGTCGGCACGCTCCTGCAATTCACCTGCCTTGTTCTTAAACTTCTCATTAGTAACCACCGTTAACCTTGTCAAAGCATCACCGTATTGCTCTGGCTTCGCAGTAACCGTGCCAATTAGTGTTACCTTATTCATTATCTTTCTCCTCCGTTTGTGTTACGTCAACGCTGTCATCATCCGTTACAACAGCGTCAACAGCTGTGCTATCACTTCTGTGCCTGTTATCTCGACACGCTCGCCACCCAGCTTGTGCAATATTTGCACTCCGTTGCTTGATAGCATTCATTTTATCCTGCGTGGACTGCTCAACCTGTACTACTGATTCTGCCTCTGCGCTTGCAATACGGTCAGCTTCATCGCTATCGTAAACACCGCTTATACTAAACGCTCTTCGTATAGCTTGGATGATTGCCTTATTATTTAGCATTCTGTAAGGGTATTGCTTCCAAATAGGCGTGTTGCGCCTGCATTCGGCAAGGTACTCGGTCGCTGTTGTCGGTTGCTGTCTGTCCTTACGCCAGACCTTGCATTTAACAGCAACTAGGTTGCTCTCGCTGTCGTGAATTTCCTCCGTGTCAAGCCCATCAAAGTTAGGGTTACGGTTAGCTATCGCAAGCCAACCATCAACGCCTACTACAGGCACAATGCCACCCCTGCTTGGGAAAGCATAAATCTCTTTAATAATTGGGTTAAGATTGTACTCTTTGCAAACCGTAAGGAATGCTAGAGCTTGCTCTGTTGTTGCGTCAGGCATTACGGTTGCCTGTATTGTTGACCAGAACCTGCCAGTATCCATCCCGTACTGTTCGGCTAATTCTGCCAACATTGGTAGTTGCTTTTGTTCTGCCATTGTCACACCTTCCTCTGAGTGGCTCGCAAGGTCACAAAATCGTTGCCTTGTGTTTGGTAGTCACCAATGTTAATATTTGGATTCTGTGCCTGCAATAATTTCAGGTCGGTATTCAACCTGCCACTAGTTACAGACCTGCTAAAATTAAAGCCTGCTCCTGTTGACTTGGTAGCATTACTCTTTTCCATTTGTTCAACAATAGCAACTTTTGCCTCGTTCATGATAGCCTTTGCCACATCTGCCTGCTTCTTTGCATAAGCGTATTTTTCGCACGCATCCTGCCACTCTGTGCCTGTTATCTCGACACGCTCGCCACCCAGCTTGTGCAATTCAATTCGTGGCTCTGTGGCTAATTCTGGAATTATGCGAGGAACAATGTTGCCATGCCAAAACAACCCAAGTTCCTTGCGTATAATTTCAATCAGTGCGTCATCTCGGTCAACATCAAAGTAAATCATTTCACCATTATCACGATTAACCACACAGATTGCCCCCCAAGTGTAACCACAGACAGCAATGTTGTGTTGCAACTGTATAATGTACTTTTCTGGCAAACCGCCTGCCTTAAATTCATCAAACAAATATGGTGAAGCAGTCTTGCATTCCCACACCCCTGCGCCTCTGTCATCGTTGACAATCTGCCTGTCGATACTGCACCGCATATATGGATAGTCACTACAAACACGCAACGGTTGCCTGCGCATCTGCCTGCCAGTGACCTCACAGTACCGCCGTGCAATCGGCTCCTCTAAAACAGTGCCAAGCCATGTGTAACCGTTGTCAATTTCTTCTGTTTCCTCGCTGATTTTGTCAATATAAACATCACCCCTTGTTTTGTATTGGTCAAAGCCTAGAACGGCAGAAGCCTCACTTCCACCTATGCCTAGCTTGCGCTCGGCAAGCCACGCTTGCTTGTCTTTTTCTGCATGGTACACTGTCATTTTCAATCCTCCCATTTGGTGAATGCTGTTAATATAAATTCAGCTAGTCTGTCTAACAAATTCCGTTTCTCTGGTTTGCAGGTTTCTACACGCCACCACCGACCGCTTTCAATTTTTGGTTTGCAAGTCTCTTTCATCTTTCAGCCTTCCGTTAGGGTTGTTATTAACTCCCCTCACACAATATACTTTTGCTTAATATATGGCAAGCGTAGCAGCTGAATGGATAAATTGACAGACCCCAAAAACAACACAAAACCACCTATTAAGGGTGGTCTGCGGCACTTAAATTATTTTATTTTTTTTTGTTAAGTTTGGGCTTTCAGCCCTGTGGGGATTTCAGCAGGCTACCAACGCCTGCTCTGCATTCCTGCGATTGCACCTACGAAGAACCATAGCCTGCTATCATTTACAATCTGATTAAACCTATTAGGCTCTGCCTTTCTACGCCTGTCAGCCATTACTGCTATCTGTATGCTGTCAGCATAGGCTTGCGCCTCACAATCAATCGCCTGCAACTTTAGTTCAAGCTCTAGTTCTTCAACTACCTGCACAAGTTTTGCAACAGTTACGCTGTCAGTTAACGCTACTGTCGCTGGAGTGCTTGCGTATGATTGCGTTAACCCTGTCAGCAAGGTTAATATAATTATTATCAGCCTGCTCACGCTTTACCTTTTCCTTTTTTGCTTCAGCAAGTGCTTTAATTTTGGCTGTGCGTTCAATGTCAACCTGCCGTTGCAACCTAACCGTTTCCTTGTCGCTCTTTCCTGTTGACCTACCTAACAGAAACACAGCTAATGCACCTAAAATATATGGCAGTAATTCTGTGATTAAAT
>CAZMDZ010000297.1:0-5099 GCA_964565175.1 uncultured Planctomycetales bacterium | reverse complement strand
AAGGTATAGCGGCAATCTTGTATTTCCAACGCCCCCATCAAGCATGGCCCGCCACTCCATCCAAGAACGCCCCGTGCGACGCATTGACGACCTCGTGGATGCTCCACGCATTAATCGTTGGCCAAGACTGCAAGATCCCCATCCCGAAATCTGGCTTGGACTATGGTCTGGAATGACTGAGCAAGCAACCTGGCAACTACGCCGGCTCTCGCTGGATGTTCTTGCAACTGCTGCGCTCCCCGCCCCAAGGCTGGGACACAAAATCAGGCCCACCGCAAGCCCAACAACTGGGGAAACGCAGCGAACAAATCAGACTCGCCACCCCAGCGCGACGCCCTCCGCATTGCGGCCACTCGCCGCCCGAACGGCCGCACTCCAGGCCTTAATCCTTCAAGCCAAATACCGCTACCGAGCGCAATATCCACGCATGGTCAAAGTCTTATTGCCCTCTTCAAACAAATAGAAAACGACGAGGGCTTTCACCCTCGTCGTTCGGTTTTCGGTTCGGCCTAAGGGCCGACGGCTGGACTTAAGCAGTCTTCAGCGTGTTGACCGCGCGAGCCAGACTTGCCTTCTTGCGAGCGGCAGTGTTCTGGTGCAGCTGGTTCCACTTGACGTTCTTGTCGATCAGCTTCGTCGCCATCAACAAGCTCTTCTCTGCGGACGTCAGGTCCTTTTCTTCAATGGCTTCCAGGGTCTTCTTGATCCAGGTACGCATGGCAGAGCGGCGACCGCGATTGCGCTCGCGACGCTTCAGGCTCTTCTTCAGCTCAGCTTTGGCGGATGGAGTGTTCGGCATTTCTAACGTCCTCTGTCCCGAAAACGGGTCGAGTATTGTAGCCAAACCGCGGCAGGCCGCAACCCCCATTCAGGGGCAGATGACCACGGTTTTGCAAGCTTATCTAGCCCTGAGAATCGGTGGATTCTTCTTCCTCCTCGAAACTGCCGCCGCGGGCCGCTCGAAGGAAGGCGTCGGGGTCGTAGGCGATGTCGGCAGCGGAGCCCGCTTCGTCGTAACGCTTTGTGCGCAAAGCCTGTTCGGCCGCCAGGTTCTTACGCATGCGGACCGCCTCGGTGTCGCGCGGGTTGGCGGCCAGCGCCATCTCCAAGTACTCCAAAGCGCGGTCGACCTCGCCTTGGGCGGCGGCCAGTGCACTTGCGCGCTTGGCGGCTTCGCAATCGGCTTCGGCCAGAGCACCGAATGCCTCGAGCGCGGCCCCTGCGTACCCGGCCCGCTCCAGCGCATCTGCCCAAGCGGATCCTGTGGCCAACTTGCCAGGATTCTTGATGAACGCCCGCCGCAGTTGACGCGCCTCAGCGTCGGCGTTTTTGGTCAGCTTGCTGAACTTGGCACCCAATCCCGACGGCCCCGCCCCTAGCTTGCCCAGGATTCCGGATTTGGCCTTGAGGCTAATCAACGAACGCGCCAGCAAACCAGCGGCGTTGGCGTCGCCGGGGGCGAAGTCGAGCACTTGGTCGCAGAGTTCGATGGCAAAGTCGGCTTGGCCGCGGGACAGTGCCTGCTCGGCGCGGTCGAGGTGCTTTTTCAGGTCCATATCGGTTTGTAGCGGGCGGATCGCCGACGGTTGCGGCGGAACGGGTATTCTAAGGGCAGATTGATGATGGAAGTCGTCCTCTACCCAGACCCTCGCCTGCGCGCCAAAAACGCCCCGATCGAGAAATTCGACGACGAGCTGAAGAAGCTCGCGCGTGAGATGCTCGATTTGATGTACGAGACCAAAGGGGTCGGCTTGGCCGCGCCCCAGGTCGGTGTGAACAAGCGCATTATGGTGTTCAACTCCGAAGGCGACCCCGAGAAGCCTGAGTTGGAAACGATCCTTTGCAATCCACGCATCGTGCGCAAAGCCAAAGCCAAAGTGTCGGCCGAAGAAGGCTGCCTGAGCTTCCCCGGCATTTACGCCCAGGTCAATCGGCCCGACGGCTGCGTGGTGGTCGCTCAAGACGTCAACGGCGAAGAGTTTCAGCTGGAACTCGACGATTGGGCATCGCGCGTATTCCAGCACGAATTCGACCACCTCGAAGGCGTGCTGTTCATCGACCGCTTCTCCCCTAGCGACAAAACCCGGTTGAAGCCGGAGCTGCGCGGATTGGAAGCGGACTACAAGGAGAAAATCGCGGGTCTATAAGCGTGCGCATTCTTGACGGGCTGGAAGCGCTACCGGATCTGGAGCGCGAACAAGGGTGCGTGGCGACCGTCGGCGTTTTCGACGGCGTGCATCTTGGGCACCTAGCCGTTTTGCAAAAGGTGATCGAGCGCGCCGAGGCTCGTGGAGTGCGACCGGTGATGGTGACGTTTTCCGCTCACCCCAAGTCAGTGCTGTTGGGCCATGCGCCAGCAACGATCACCAGTTTGGAGCATCGGTTGTTGCTATTTGAACGTGCTGGAATCCAAACCACCCTGGTACTGCCATTTACCGATGAGTTGCGTGAACTTCCGGCGGAGGATTTTGTCCGCCGAATCTTGATCGATGGATTGGGCTTATGCGAACTGGTGTTTGGCTTTGACTCTAAATTCGGCAAAGACCGCAGCGGCAACCCTGAATCACTGGGTCCGTTGGCTGACGAGCTCAATATGGCGATCACCGAGGTGCCGCCAGCTCGTGAATCTGGGCGCGCAGTTTCCAGCACCTTTATTCGCGAAGCAGTTCAGCTTGGCGATTTGAAACGAGCGTCGGCATTGTTGGGTCGGCCATGCAGCTTGCTTGGAACCGTAATCCCCGGCGATCAACGCGGTCGCAAACTTGGCTTCCCCACCGCCAACTTGCGTTTGCATCATGAACTGCGGCCGCCCAATGGCGTTTACGCCGCTCAACTTTTACGCCGCGAAGTGCTGATGCCCGCCGTCGTCAACATCGGCGACCGCCCTACCTTCAACGCCGACGGCACCCAAGTCGAAGCACATTTGCTTGACTTTCATGGCGACCTGTATGGCGAGGTGCTGGAAGTGTTTTTAATTCAACGCCTGCGCGACGAGCAAGCTTTTGCCAGTGAGCATGCGTTGAAAGAGCAAATTTTAAGTGACATCATCCAATGCCGCGAGGTATTGATGAATCCCCCGCCGCCGACCGCGGCTGAGTTTTTGAAAGTTAATGGCTAAAGAAAACAGGAAAGGATCGAGTCCAATTTTTTGGATTGGATTATTGGTTGGATTATTCGCCGTCGCCTATTGGATGGATTTGTTTGAGATTGGCAGCAAAGACTATGGCGAAGGAATGCTGTTCAAGGATTCGCATTCGGACCTTGCGCTCGAAGATGAAAGGGCCGAGTCCTTGATCGACTCCAAACCTGCTCCACGTCCATTCCGCACCGAAGCAGCTGCTATCAATCAAGCTGAATTGCAGACTGGACTGATCTTCGGCAAGTCCAATCAACCCCACCGGGTGAAGATTCGAGTCCTTGATGATTACGATCAACCTTTAGCCGACGCCTTGATCGTGCCATGGATAGGCGATGAATTATCAGCCGGAAAACAAGGGAACCGTGACGGTGTAGTCGTCTTTGAAAAACTTAGCGGCAGCGGTGGATTGGTGATTGCCGCGCCGGGTTGGTATCCACAGTTTGTCGAGCAGAACTTTGCGGCAAGTGAGATCACAGTCCGCATCCTCACTCGTGCCCAGATTGCTGGTCGGGTGGAATTCTTTGGTTCCCGTCAGGAAAAAACGCCGTTTGGGATCCAGGTTTTCCCTGTTCCCAATTTGGAAGTTGGCTCCTTCCCCGCAAGTTTGATGGATGGGCTGGAAGCAGAGGGCATCAATCCGCTTGGTGTGGCAATAAACGTTCACCATGATTTGAGTTTTCAGCTGAAGGGAATTCCGGCGAAGTGGTCAGGGAGACTAAAAGTCCCGCATGGTGTACTCGTGAAATCATTCCAAGGCCCTGGGCAAATCAAAGAGGGGCTACCAAACTTCATCGAGCTCATTCGCCCCGACGACAACTTGTTCCTCCAACTCATCAAGTCCCCCTCTTTTTATGGTCGAGTGGTGACGCCCGACGGAGCTAAGGGCGTCGCCGGTGCCCCGCTCACTGCGATGTTTCATCTGTCGGGCAATCACACTCCGAGCGTAGGCTCGATGACGAATGAAGGCGGACATTTTGAAGTTGCGATGCCGGTGGATTGGAGTGAGTTGGTGGAACAAACCCCAGCGGAACTAGAGAGCATGGAGCCTGTTCCGCTCACGGTTTGGCTTGAAGCTCATGGCGACTGGGCTGGCAATGAATTGCAATTCGGCCTGCTCGATCAAGCCGACCCATGGAATCTCGGAGACCTGCCGCTGCAAGCCATGAACAAACAGCCGATCATGGTATTGGATGAATTCGGCAAGCCTTTGGAAGGTGCGCTTGCCTACACCGAATCCCTGTCCGAGCTGACCAATGCAGTTGGGGAAACCGTCGCATGGCTGCGCGAAGGCGATCAGGTCATCGCCGTTGCTGCAGCCGGTTATCAAACTCAAACGCAAAGGGTCGACCCGGCCAACGACGGGGTGATGAGGTTTATCCTCGACTCGGCGGTGCAGCTAACGGTGAAGTGGCCGCTCCCTGAAGACGGTAATCCGAAGGCGATGAAATTCCGCATTCTCAGCGAAGGCCAAGTCTTTGCCGCAGAGCACCTAAACCGACGGTGGAAGTTACGCCGCGCTTTGGGCGAACCGTTGATTGTCGCGGGGAGTTTCGGAAACCCGGGCAAAGTGCAACCCTCTTGGGTCTCCTACCGACCCAAGCCAGAGCAAGCTGATTTTCAACTAACCGGATTGGCAACGAATCAGCGAATGCGCATCCAAATGATTGGGCGCCTAGGATCGCTGCTGGCTGAATCTGAGCCGATGATTTTCAGTCCCGGGGAACAGCGCGAAATCACTCTGCCGAAATTGAGCGAACTCGCATCCTTCACCTGCCGCGTCCTCGACCCAGCCGGCCAGCCGATCCCGTTCGCCAAAGTCGATTATTCGGTCGCCGATCCCAAGAACACCGCGGCCGGCACTGCTGTTACCGGCAGCGATGGTGAGTTTCGATTGGATGGAATCGGCGAGATTGTGCTGCACTTGACCGCGAGTGCGGGTTTTTACAAGGATCGATCCTTG
>CAZMDZ010000296.1:0-5125 GCA_964565175.1 uncultured Planctomycetales bacterium | reverse complement strand
CGGGTAATGACCGTTTGGTGCTGTTGAGCAACGAAGATGAGTGATCTCCTCCTTAGGCGAAGGGTCGATGGTCCTTTCGAAACCAATTTATATTTCGACAGTTACCCTTTGGACGACTGAGCTGAATTCAGGGAGTTGCCCAGGTTGGTTCGCAATCGCGGCAAAATAGGCGGTGAGCCCAACAACGTTAGACAGAGCGCCAGGGCTGATGGTTGCATTGGCCGTTGATTTGGCGCTGGCATCCAGAAATCCCTGCATTCCCGCATGAATTGCGAAGGGGTAGATTCCCTGGAAGGTCTCTTTGACTAGAGCATCCAGAGTGAGGGGGATGTCCACCCCATAGTGACCTGGCCCGATGCCAGAGATCGATATTAGAACTTTGTATTCATCGAACGCAGCTTCTGGCGGGAATTCGATTTGAAAGTCCAGAGTCCCACCGGAAGCGGCGGATATGGAGTTCGAGTTGACTGTCATGCCACGGAAGAAGGGGTGAACTAAGACTCCTGGGCTACCCTCGAAGATTACATCGGGGCAGCCGTCGCCGTTCATGTCACCCCCTCCTGAAACTAATCGCCCAAAAGTTTTTGATGCGTCTCCAATAAACGATTGAATCACAGAACCTAACTTGCCCGAAATTACATGGACCTCTCCATATGCCCCATGAATATAAAGGCCACCTCCTCCAAAAATCAAATCAGAAAAGCCATCTTCGTCCAAGTCTCCGGCGCTCGAAACTGACTGGCCTAAGAAACCGTGGTAAAAGTTGCCATCAAATTGGTAAAGCATTGCCCCGGTAGCTCCAGAGTAAACATATACCTTGCCAGCGTTCACTGGAGTTTGCGAACTTTGATGTGGCGCCCCGATGATGACATCTGCAAAGCCATCGCCGTCGACATCGCCTGCACCGGAGACGGCGCTCCCAAATGTACCTTTGGCTTCAGATCCATCAAATTGATAAAGCAAACTACCGGTGGAACCGGAATAGACATAGGCTGATCCCGCCCAGTCCAGGCCGTTGGGGTCCGCTCCTCTGGCCCCGATAATGATGTCGTCGAATCCATCCCCATTTACGTCGCCTGCTCCTTCTACGCTGTCGTTGAAGTGGTCATAAGGGTTTGCACCAAAGAAATGATGAACCAAACTCCCATTCTTGCCTGAATAGACCAGTACCTGTTCTGGAAACATGCCACCCATAGCTACGTCGGAATAGCCATCTCCGTCAACGTCTCCAACCGCGGCCACCGATCCGCCTAAAAATGTCGAAGGGCTTTGGCCATCAAATTGATGGATTAGGTTTCCTGAGACACCAGAATAAACATAAACTGAGCCAGCATGTTCAAAGCCATTAGGGTCTTCCGTAGGAGCCCCAATTATGAAGTCTTCGAAGCCATCTCCATTGACATCACCTGCGCCAGAAACGCTACTACCAAGGAAGCCCCGCTCGTACGACCCATCGATTTGATATAGGATGCTGCCGGTAGAGACCGAGTAAATATACGCCGATCCAGCATCCAGCACTCCATTTGGGGATGTACTTGTATGGCCAAGGATGAAATCGTCGAAACCGTCCCCGTTTAAGTCTCCGGTTTGGGACATCGAGCTGTGCTGTTGGGTGATTTCAAATAGCGGGTTAGATGAGAAGGCGCCTCCTTGGGCACCCAAGGCGGAGGGGGCAAGAAGACTGATGAGAAGTGCAGTACCCCCCAGGCAAGGAAATAGGCAATTGGAAGTCGACATTAAATAAACTCTACCATCCAGGTTTAGGTTTGATTTTGAAAGCAATGGAGGGAAAAAATAGTTTCCCGATAAAGTTGGAAATTATCTGGCCCGCCCCGTCCGGAATGATGAGTGGTTAACCCGTCAGGCGTATTGGGAACTCAGATGCGTGGGTGAGGGGTTAAGCAAAATGCGCGCCTTGCGACCGCACACGGGCGTTCAACACCTTGCCGCTTTCACCCCACAGGCGTTTTACGCGTAGAGCCATTTTGGCTTCCAGCTTTTGCATTGAGCCGGTGCGCGTCAGGATGAGCAAAGCGGAACCCGCACCGGAAAGCGTCGCGGCAATCGCGCCGTTGCTGGTGGCGAAATCAAGCACCGACTTGGCGCCGGTCAAGAGCTTGAGGCGTGAGGCGACGTGAAGTTCATCTTCCACGCCCACCCGAATCAAGTCTTCATTCAAAGTCCGCAACCCCTCCAACAAAATCGGAGTGCGTCGGGCTTGGTTGACCGCGCGGCCAAAAGAAACGGACGTCGGCAGCACTTCGCGGGAGCGGCTGGTGCTGAGTGGATAGGGGGGGGCGACGACCAAAAAGCGCAGGTCTTTATGCAGGGAAACCGGCATGTGGTGCCAGGTGTCTTTGCCCGTCGGCACCGACCAATGAGCACCCCCGAGCATGCTGGCGGTGGCATTTTCTGGATGACCTTCCAACGAAATTGCTTCTTTATGCAGGTCGTCTGGATTCAGTTTGGAACCCGTTAGGCGGTTGCCGAGCAGCAATCCACCAACCAATCCAGCCCCCGACGCTCCCAATCCACGCCCCGGTGGATAAGTGCCCACCACAGTGATTTCACCAGCTGGCAGCGGCTTGCCGGCCAGGATCGCCGCCCGCCGCATACCGCGCACAATTGGGTCTCTACCGGCCGTAAGCGTCGATTCTTCCAGCGGTCCTTGGCGTACTAACTTCAGCTTTTTTGCGGCTTTCCAGCTAACAGTCAGTTGCAGGTCAAGGGCAATGCCAAGACTGTCGAAACCCGGTCCAATGTTGGAGGTGGAGCCGGGAACCTGCAGTTTGAGGGTGGTCGATTGGCGGCGGGTGAAAGCCATGGGAGGGGGGACTCGCGAAGGTTAGGAATCTAACACTAGCCAGACCGCCATTGAACTATTAAAATACCGGGCTAACGATACCAGGCTAGGCGCCAAAAACGGCTTGGCGTAGGTTGCCCGGATCGTCCTCACGATGGGATTTGCGCTTCCCGTGCATAGTCCCAGCCCGGAAAACCTGCCTCTAACAAACATCCGCACCCGCAAATCACCATGAGTGCAACCGCGACTTCCACGCCTCCCGAGCTGTCTGGCTCGGAGCTTAAGCGTCTTCAGAACCTGCGCAACATCGGCATTATGGCGCACATTGATGCCGGTAAGACTACGGTTACCGAGCGCATCCTTTACATCACTGGCCGGACCCACAACATCGGTGAGGTTCACCACGGTCAGGCCACCATGGACTACATGGAGGACGAGCGCGCGCGTGGTATTACCATCACCTCGGCTGCGACTCAGTATGAGTGGAAAGGGAATCGGGTCAACTTGATCGATACTCCGGGTCACGTCGACTTCACCATTGAGGTGGAGCGTTCGTTGCGGGTACTCGACGGCGCGGTTTGCGTGTTTGACGGTGTCGCCGGTGTGGAAGCTCAGTCGGAAACGGTTTGGCGTCAGGCCGACCGCTACGGTGTGCCGCGGATCTGCTTCATTAACAAGCTGGACCGCGTTGGCGCCGACTTCGACTTCGCTTACGGCACCATCCTTAACCGTTTGGGCGCCAACGGCGTGCGCATGCAGCTGCCGATGGGCAAGGAGAAGGACTTCTGGGGATTGGTCGATCTGACCGAGATGAAGGCTTACCGCTTCCTCGACGGCGACGGCCCGGCGATGGAAGAGATGGACGCCATTCCAGACGAGTACTTCGAGCTGGCCGAAGCCCGTCGCGCTGAGATGGTTGAGAAGATCGTTGAGATCGACGACAACCTGGTCGAGAAGTTTCTCGAAGGTGAGGACATCACCGTTGCCGAGCTGAAAAAGGCCACTCGCGAGTCCACTTTGGCCGGTCACGCCATCCCTGTGTTCTGTGGCTCGGCGCTGCACGACAAAGGTGTGCACCCATTGCTCGACGCCATCATTGAGTTAATGCCGAGCCCGCTGGATCAAGGCGAGATTGCCGGTACCGATCCAAAGAACAAGGATGAGCAAATTGTCTGCCATCCCAACAGCGACGGCCCTCTGGCATCGTTGGCGTTTAAGACCGTCGGCGACCCCAACGGCGACCTGACTTTCGTGCGGGTTTATTCCGGTACGTTGAATCGCGGCGACCAAATCTACAACCCGCGTACCAACCGTAAAGAGCGCATCGGTCGTTTGATGTTTATGCACGCCGACAAGCGCGAGGCGGTCGACACCGTGCGCGCTGGCAACATCTGCGCTGTGGTGGGTCTGAAGGACACCATCACTGGCGACAGCCTCTGCGAGCAGAAGAACCAGATCGTGCTCGAGTCGATGGACTTCCCGGAGCCAGTGATCGCCATGGCGATCGAGCCGAAGTCCACTGGTGACCGCGACAAGCTGGGCGATTTGCTCGGTAGGTTGACCCGCGAGGACCCCTCCTTCCGCGTCACCACCGACCAGGAAACCGACGAAACCGTCATCGCTGGCATGGGTGAACTTCACCTCGAGATCATGGTCACGCGGATCAACCGTGACTACAAGATCCCGATCAGCGTAGGCGCACCGCGCGTGGCTTACCGTCAGACTTTGAAGACCGAGCGCGACATCGAAGGCAAGCAGGTCAAGCAGTCTGGTGGTTCGGGTCAATACGCTGTGGTCAACGTCATCTTCACCCCGTGTGAGGAGTACGGCGAAGACGTGGCCTTCGAGGACACCACCAAGGGTGGCGTCATTCCGAACAACTACATCCCAGCAGTGTCCAAGGGAATTGATGAGTCGATGAAGAGTGGTGGCCGCCTTGGCTTCCAGTACGTCGGCATCAAGGCTAACTTGCACTACGGTAAGTCGCACGATGTGGACTCCAGTGAATTGGCGTTTAACTTGGCGGGTCGCACCGCCTTCCGCCAAGCTGTAGCCGACAACTTCACCGTGCTCGAGCCGGTGATGAAGCTCAGCGTTCAGGTGCCAGAGGAATACCTCGGCGATGTCATCGGCGACCTCAACACTCGCCGCGTTGCCATCGAAGAGATGACCATGGACGGCATCATTCGTGAAATTTCGGGCCGGGTACCGATCGCCGAGATGTTCAGCTACGCAGGCACCATTCGCGGCCTAACCGCTGGTCGCGGAACATTCTCGATGGAGCCGGATGGATACGATCCAGTGCCGAGCTACATTCAGGAG
>CAZMDZ010000295.1:0-5152 GCA_964565175.1 uncultured Planctomycetales bacterium | reverse complement strand
ATCGCGGTCGGTAATGTGGTTTCTTACAGATGATTTTTTACCTTTATTCCGCGCTCTCTGCAATAATAGTCTTTCTAGGTCAGCGACGAGCCCCTGTGTTATAGGAACCCCCTTCCGGTTCTCTCCAGCGGTGGAGCCTATACCACTTTTTTGAATGAGGCTATCCATGTCCTCCCGAAGTACAGGACCCTCGTGCTTTCTGCTAGCAGCTAGAGAGTGAAGGTCTCTACTACGAGCCAACTCAAGTCTTTTTTTCCTAAGGTTATCAATCTCGGGTTGACCTTTTTGGAGTTGTTTCCTGCTCTTCCCAGCAACCTTGTAGGCGTTGTCTAGCTGCATGTTTAAAGCACGAATCTTTTCTTGGTACTCAGAAGCTCTCTTAACCTTTTCTAGGTCTACTTCTTTCGTGTTAGGCATCTTCTTTGGTTGCGTCTAAAAGAGCCTGCGCTAAAATTCCCACGGCTTCTTTAAGGTATTCTACGGTTTCTTGTAAAGTTTCCCCTTCTTCGGGTTCCTGGTGGTCTTTTAAAGTTTGGGGCATTGACCATTTGTTAGCCATATCAGAGGGAAGCCCTACATTGGAAGCAGGAGAGGTCCCAGGGTCGGCTTTCGCTTCATGGCTCCATGTGTCATTTCCATGAGCCGCAGAGGTAGCTCCTTGGTCATTCCGTTGGTTTCCTGTAACCTTAGGGGATTTTGCGTTCCCGGCTCCAGGAGCAGCCACAAACTTACCTAGGGTGGCTTGTGCTAAAGCGTCGCCCCTATTGGTCATTTTGGAAGAATCAAAACCTAAGTTGTCTTCTTCCGAAAGGAGATAGTTCTCTTTTAAGATTCTATTTACAAATTGGGAGGGTACTTTCATTTATCTATTTTATATATATGATAAATACGTCCGTAGGTATAGATAATTATGAAATGAGCCTGGGACAGACCTTAAAAGAGTTCGAAAAACACCGCACCCTTGGTATTTTTGGGGATTCTAGGTTTCCATCCTTAAAATATGGACATACTGTAGGGGACAGAGCAGTTTTTCAGCGGCAAATGAAAACAGTGTTGATGGAGATAAACCCCAAAGTGGTATACATAATTCCTACACAGGGTGTGTGCTGTTCTTTGCTCCCTCTATTACAATTTTTAAATATCCCCTTTATTATTGTAAATCCGTACAAGGGGTATTTTAAGAAAGCCCCAGATTCCTTTCGGCTGAATTTAACAACTTATTTACAACTCAGCAAATCCGTAATTACTATCTCCGAGAACTTGGAAACTGTTGAAGACCAGGCAGATGCAGAGGAGGAGGCCAAGCAGTTCATTATAAACAACTCGGAAAACATAATTTCTATTTATGGGGATAAATCAGGCGACGGTACTAAAGAATTAAATAAAAAACTCTTAGCCGACGAAGAAAATATAATTTTTATTAACTACAGTCAAATTAAACAATAAGAGGAAGTTTATCCTTAAACATTAAAGTGTACGCTTTTTTGTTATTATACCAAGAATCCCTCCCGGCTAACTCCCCAAAAGATTCATGTACAATTTGAATAGGGATAGTTTTGTTGGTATACCCTTTTAAAGTGGCTTGAGTGGTGTAATAAATATCATAAAAATCCCAACCCCCGTTGAATTCCGCAGGCTTTTTGATATTAATGGAGTTAAGAAGGGACCCTCTAGCGCACAAGAAAAGTCCATCTAAAACTGCTACATTCCCGTGTGCCCCATAATAAGTAAGACTCATACTTTCTTTCTTCCCGTGGTGCACAGCACCTGACAGGGGGTTCATATAATTTAGTTGCTTGTTTAGGTCCTCCCACCATACTCCCGAGGATTTAAGCATTTTAGTGCCCGCAACCCCTAAAAACCCTGCCTTCCTATCTTTTAGAGAATTTTCTATAAAAAAGTTAAAATGTTTTGGGGCTGTTAAAATTTCGATGTCGTCATGGCACAGGATAACTAAATCATCAGGGCCAACCTCTCGGGACTTAAGACCCTCTGAGAATGCTTCAAAGATAGAGGAATACCCACACATAGGAATTACCTCCCATTCGGCTTCCCGAAAAAAGGAGAGAATACTGTCGTGTAAATAAGTGTCGCGAGTTGGTATGAATACTAATTTTTTCATTTTCTATATAAAGTGTAGCTTTAATACTATTTTATGACTGAGTTGTCCAAAAAGGAAATCGTAGAGGAACTTAAAAAATGTTCCGAAGACCCCACATACTTCATTAGGAAGTATGTTCTTATTGAACACCCTATTAAAGGGATTATTCCCTTCGATTTGTACAGATTTCAGGAAAGAATTATTTCTGAGATTCAAGACCATAGGTTCAACATTATTAGGAAGTTTAGACAAGCCGGTATTACTACTATTAGTGCTGCGTATTCCTTATGGTCAATTATCTTTAAAAAACACCACAACGTTATGGTGGTTTCTATTGGGGACAGGGAATCCAGAATGTTCTTGGCGAGGGTAGTCTTAATGTATGATGACCTTCCCAAGTGGTTACAGCCCGGAGTCAAGGAGAAAAATAAGCACACCCTCCACTTAAACACGGGAAGTAAGGTTAAGTCTCAACCTGCAGGAGCCGGTCGGGGGGAGGCTGTATCCCACCTTATGGTTGACGAGGCTGCGTTTATTGATAAGATGCGAGACTTTTGGGCTGCAATTTACCCTACTATTTCCACAGGGGGTAAGGCTACTCTAATCTCAACCGTTAATGGAATGTCCAATTTATACTACGAATTATACAGGGATGCAGAGTTAGATAAAAATTCTTTTAATATTGTGGACCTCCACTGGAGAGAACACCCTGAATACACCGACGAATGGGCTAAGGAGCATAGACCTATCATTGGGGAGCGTATGTGGGACCAAGAATACAATTGCTCCTTCCTTGGGACTGGCGACACGTTCATTGATAAAACCACACTTCAAAGGGTGAAGGATAACACTTCTAGGGAATACTACACCAGGAATAACAACGCACTCCGTGTTTGGAAAGAACCCGACCCTTATCACTCTTACGTCATAGGGGTGGATTCCTCATATGGCAGGGACCAAGACTATTCAGCGTTTCACGTTATAAACACTTACACGGGGGAGCAGGTCGCTGAGTTCTATTCAAATAAAACTCCAATACAAACCTTTGCAAAAATAATTAATAAGGAAGGAAACAGGTATAATTTAGCCTCTGTAATAGTAGAAAGGAATGGTTTGGGTTTAACCCTTATTCAGGAGTTATTTGAAAGATTAGAATACGAAAATCTTTGGATGGACGACAAATCTCAATTTGGAATCCAAATAACTCAAAAATCAAAAGAAGTAATTTTGGCAGAGATGGAAGAATACCTAAGAGCATCAAATTTTAAAATAAATTCTAAACGAACAAGTGAAGAACTTTTAACCTTCATTCTTACTGAGAATGGAAAGATTACGGCGGATGATGGATACCATGACGACTTAGTCATGAGCCTAGCCTTGTGCGCACACGCAATGTTTATGGAGGGTGGAGTGGCACCTCTCAGCCCTGAAGGCGGTGAAAAAGCAAGCGACAAAAATAAAATTAAAGACGTTTTCTTGAATCCCATTCAGGTATCTAATAAGAATAACATTAGTGAGGACATTAAATGGCTGATGAAGTAAAAAACCGCATAGATGAATCTTTAACAGAATTCCCAGGGCAAAAGTTTGGCTCAGGTCCTACGGGGGGTAGTAAGCTATCCTCTTTCTTTGGGAAGTTTTTTGCTACAACTACGTACAAAGGGAAAGGGAGACCCCCTAAGGATAATGAGGAAGACCGCTTACCAGGGGATACCATTAAAAGCGCGGAGCCCATTGGAATGGGTTTGGGGATGGCTCGGACCGTACCAAAGTTACCTCAAATTGAACAGGAGAGAAAGCGTAAATACCGTGAGTACGAAGAGATGGACGACTACCCGGAGGTCGGCGCGGCAATGGACATTTATGGGGATGACTCCACTCAGAAAACGATAACAGGAAAGGTTTTTGAAGTTACGTCGGATGAAGATTACCTGTCCGAAGACATTGAAAAATTCTTAAAAAGCATTAGAGCACAAGAGTTTATCTGGGATATTGTAAGAAACACCGCTAAGTATGGGGATTGCTTTATCGAAAATATTATTGACCTTAATAACCCCAAAGCTGGTATTCAACGTGTCAAAGTTCTAAACCCAAACTACATCAGCCGAGTGGAAAATAAGTATGGGTACCTAAAAGAATTTCTACAGGAAGTGCCAGAACCTAAGGGGACTTATCTTCCAGACCCAAACTATGGAGTGGGTCAAGGTACTGGGAAGTATATAAGGCTGGATAAGGAACAAATCGTTCACTTTAGAGTTCATACATCCGACCCTAATTACTATCCATATGGCAAGTCCCTCTTAGCCCCTGCGGTAAGAGCTTGGAAGTCTCTACGTTTAATGGAGGACGCAATGTTAATTTACAGGTTAGCGCGTGCACCAGAGCGAAGAGTGTTCTACATTGACATTGGAAACCTACCCACCTCCAAGGTGGAGATGTACATCGAAAGGGTTAAACAAAAGTTCAAGAAGGAAAAGTTTTGGGACCCAGCTACAGGGGGCATTAGTGAAAGATACAACCCTCTTTCCACGGACGAAGATTTCTTTGTACCTACAAGACCTAATGGGGGCACAAAGATTGATACCCTCCCGGGTGCTCAGAACCTTGGGGAGACCGATGACGTTAAGTACTTTAGAGATAAGCTACTTGCGGCTCTTAAAGTTCCTAAAGACTACATTGTAGAAAAAGACAAATCCCCCGAACGCAAAGCTAACCTATCCCAGTTGGATATTAAATTTGCACGAACTGTTACACGGCTCCAACGGGAAATTGAAATTGGCCTAGAAACCCTAGTAAAGCGCCACCTCACTTTAAAGCGATACCCTTCAAGACTTGTTAAAAGTATTGGGGTTAACTTGTGCCCTCCTTCCGACATGTTCGAGAAGAGAAGACTTGAGTTGGACGAACAAAAATACAGGGTGGTACAAGCCGTTAAAGGTCTTGAGTTATTTCCTAATGAATGGATTTATGAAAATTATTTCCAAATGTCGGATTCTGATATTGATAAAATTAAGAGAGCACTTGAAGCTCAAGCTGCCGACCAAATGGACC
>CAZMDZ010000294.1:0-5164 GCA_964565175.1 uncultured Planctomycetales bacterium | reverse complement strand
CGTGATTATGGTGATCGCGATGATCGTGGACCCCGCCGGGAATATGGCGGTCGTGATGATCGTGGACCCCGCCGTGATTATGGCGGTCGTGATGATCGTGGTCCTCGCCGTGATTATGGCGGTCGTGAAGATCGCCGTCCACGTCGGGATGGTGAGGAAAGTCGGGATTACCGTCCGCGCCGCGATAGCGAAGACCGTCAACCGCGCCGCGATAGTGATCGACCGTCGCCGTGGCAGGCGAAAAAGAAGTTTGGCGGCAAGAGTTCCAAGTATGGGCGCGGCCAAAGCCGCCCTGATGACCGCCGTCCGCCGCGCAACGATGAGCAAGACCGCAGTGATTCCAGCGATCGCGGAGAGCGGAAATCGTTCTTCAAAGAAGAAAGTGAGCGCGACGAATCATGAGTCCGCAAGCACAGGTTGCAGTCATCGGTGGCTCAGGTGTTTATGACCTGGACGGATTGAAAGACGTGGAACAAGTCGCGGTGCAAACCCCATGGGGAGCGCCATCGGATGAATTCACGTTGGGCACGGTGGGCGATGTGCGCGTGGCTTTTTTGCCGCGCCACGGCAAGCACCATCAATTCATGCCGACCGAGGTTCCCTACCGCGCCAACATCTACGCTTTGGCGATGATGGGGGTGCAGCGCCTACTGTCGGTTTCAGCAGTCGGCTCGCTCACCGAAGAATATGAGCCGGGTGATTTCGTCATGGTCGATCAATTTATTGATCGAACCAATCAGCGCGCCCAAACCTTTTTCGGTGGCGGAATTGTTGCGCACATGCCGCTGGCCGATCCGATCGACATGGAAATGGCGGCGGCTGTCGCAGCACAAGCTGAAACCCTGCCGGAGCTCAAGGTTCACGTTGGCGGTACCTATGTAACGATGGAGGGGCCGCAGTTCTCCACTCGTGCTGAAAGCGAGCTGTATCGATCTTGGGGTGCCAAAATCATTGGCATGACCAACGGCACCGAGGCCAAGTTGGCGCGTGAGGCTGGCATCAGCTTTGCCACCATTGCCATGGTGACCGATTTTGATTGCTGGCATCCGCATCACGACGACGTCGACGTTGAGTTGATCGTGCAAACCGCGCAAAACAACGCGCGCAAGGTCCGGCAGTTGGTGTGGAATTCGATTGCGCCGATTGCTGCGCTGGGGGAATCGCCATGGCTGGCCGCACTGAAGGGCTCGGTGATGACGTCGCCCAAGCGTTGGACTGACGAAGCGCGAACTAAGACGGAAGCGATTTTGCGCAACGCCGGATTGATGGATTAATGTCGCGACCGGCAAGCACGATTCCGGCGCAAGAGGGTTTCGGCGAGTACCTCGATCGCGGATCGCGCTTTTTGGCTTGGGTTTTTCACGCCCCGGATAACGAGGCCTTTGAGGCGCGATTGGCGGAGCTTTACGAAGAGCACCCTAAAGCACGTCATCATTGTTGGGCGTGGCGGATTGGCAAGGCTTACCGATTTAACGATGACGGCGAGCCGGGTGGAACTGCAGGGCGGCCAATGCTGCAAGTGATGGAAGGCAGTGAACTGGAGGACGTCGCCGCTATTTGTGTGCGTTACTTCGGTGGCGTGAAGTTGGGCACTGGCGGATTGGCGCGGGCTTATTCGGGTGCTACGGCAATTGCGTTGCAAGAAGCGGGAAGCCGGACGCTGGAAGCGCGATCGACGATGAAGATGGAAATGCCCTTTTCCTTCCTCGGCTTGCGCACTGAAATCGAAGCATTATTCGCCGACGCGGTGTTTGCTGGTGACTTCAACGACCGCGGTTGGTGCGGAACGATTGATTTGGCTAGTGAGCAAGTGGAACATTTAGAATCATTTCTTGCTGAGAAAGCGAAGGGTGCCGTGATTCTTTCGTCTCTTTAGCTGGCTATACTCCACTTGTGAAGTTCAAGTGGATTTGGCTTGTCTTGCTTCTACTCGGCTTGTTTTACACCGGCCGCAGAGTTGTTCTACGTTATCAGGCGGACATCGCCGAACTCAAGTTCGAGGGAATGCACACCAAGGCGTTGCAATTGCGCAATCAATGGCGACTTTGGAAGGTCGTGCCCGCCGCCCACCGCATCCCTTTCGCAGAATGGAGTGAAGCCATTCGCCCGCCGGGAGAGGACTGGTTCCTTCATCAAACCGTTGAGGGTGATTTTTTCTGCGGCACTTTCGGCCAAGACCGCAAACCCGGGACGGAGGATGATCAAGTCTTCTTCTGGAAACAATTGGCGGCCGCGGAGAAGACGGAATGAAACTCCTTGGTGATGTGGTCATTCTGCTCCTCCTCCTTCTCGCCACTGTGGGATGGCTGAGTCTTAAGAGAGGTCGAACCTATGTGTGTGGCCCGTGGTCAGTTCAAAAAAGACAATTCGAGCAGGAGAAACTGTTGCATCAGATCGTTTTGGATTTGGAGGGCGTGCGGAAAAAGGATCCCTCGAATCAATTGGCTCAAGAGTTGGTCGCATCCCTCGCAATCAGCGATCTCGCTGAATTTCACCTGGTTTGTCAGGAGGTGGAGGGTGTGGGTGTTTTGATCGGGCACTTGGGCGGTGACCGAAGTGTTTCTACCGCCGACGATCACTTCTACTTTTTCAAATGGGATTGAGGAATGGAGGAGCGAAAGTTTTTCAGGCTGCCATCGCCGATTGAATGGGTTGCTTTAACCCTCATTTTTGGGGGGCTATGGGCATCGCGCAGTGGCCCGATTCCGGATTGCACTGGCCCAGACCAGGAGGAATTGGAAAGCATCCTCGAGAGCACCAGGGGCGTCATTCGAGACAACTGGGAAGAGGTCAGGGGCGCGATGTCGGCGGAGGAATTTCTCTCGGACCTATACGATGCTCATACTAATTACGACCGAGAGCAGTTCTATCCAGTACAGGGCAATTGGTTTCTGCTCGGCATCATTGGCGAGGATGGAATCCTTTCCACCGCCGACGACCGCTATTACTTTCTCTCACTGGAATAGTCGATTTCTCCAGCTTGCTCTGCATAGAATGGGGCAATGAAACTTCTGCATCTTATTTTGTGCAGCGCTCTCGGCGGTATCGTCGGCTCCTGTGGCGATCAGCAGGCGGGTAGTTCTAAGCTGCCGAGTTCCATTGCCACGGCGACTTTGGCTTTGGAGTGTTGGAGCCGACGAGACCATGCCACAATTCCAGCGGCAGTTTTCCGGCACTCCCGAACCCGCCCAGCTCCCCGACGATTTTGATGACGTCATGGGCAAAGTCATTCGCGCCTGGCGTGAGGAACAGGCGGGTCAATCGCCTGGCGACGACGGATAAATGGGATGGCTGAATCGGCTACGAGCCGATGTTTTGACCGGGCAATTGCCAGCCCAATTTGACGAGGTCTTCCACCACCGATACTTCTTTGACGGGCGGCAAGCAATAAACCGATAGTTCCAAGTCCAACGCGATGTCCATCGTCGCTTCGTAAACTTCGGTTGTGCCCCAAGGCACCCCTTGGAAAATTTCAGGACAGTGCTTCCTCATTGCGATCATGCCGTAGGAGCCACGTTGAGTCGGCACCACCACTAAATCGCTTTCCTGCAACGCTTGGCCGACTTCGCGAAAATGCCGTGAATTGATTTCCGGGCATTCCATGCGCACCCCAGCGACCCAAGGCATGCCCTTCTTAAATGCGTGCTCAAAGCCCCAGCTCAAGCGGTCGCCTCTGCCCAGCGGCGGCAACGGGAAGGCTTGATCGGCACCGGCCAACCACTGATTGACCTGCTCGACCTTCTCTGCGGGGTGGGCCATCAACCACCGTTCGTAGCGCGGATCAGTCAAATTCTTCCACGAGTTTTCCGCCAGCTTTTTATAGACCTGGCGAGTGGCCTCTTCGCCCAACACCTTGGCCACGCCGGGAAGGACGTCGGCGCTTTGCCAGTCTCGTATGAAGACCAGCATGCAGGGGCTGATTAGGCGTCGGCGCATGGTGGAGGGAATTCAGGTTCGAGATCGACGCCGAGGCCGTCGGCGATGCGATTGATGTAGTTGAAGTAGCCAATCACTTGCGCCGCGTCGTGGATTTCACGATCGGACCAACCACCGGCGCGCAAGGTTTTGACGTCATCCTCATCCACCTTAGCAGGAGATAACGTCAGTTTTTCAGCGTACTGGCACATCAATTTATCCACGTCATCCAACGGCGCATCCCGCCAACCAAACTGCTGCAAATGATCGGCGAGTTCGATCTCTCCAACCTCAACACGGAGGTCATGGGCGTGTGCCAGCGTTCAGTAGTAGCAATCATTCGCCCGGCTGACGACCACCGCCAGGGTCTCTCGCAGCCGCGGGGTCAACGCGCTATCTTGATGCATGACAGAGGTTTACATCATCATGCTCGCCCGAAGTTGGGCTGGATTAGGACTCTGTAAACGCAGGATATTCCACACTCGGCCGGCGCGATCGAGGGCGCCTTTGTAAATGCGGGCGAGCAGGCCGTCGGCATGCTCGGGGTCGGTTAGGTGGATCCAGGCCATGAGGAAAACCATGATAGAACTTCAGGTTTTTCCTCGTCCAATGGACTTTAGGGGTAGTCTTCGGGTGTTCCGGTTTTAGCAGTTCGAGGCTAGTTGCCTCCATCCCGGCTAAACCCTTGTGCCACAACCCACTCGGGCTGACGAAACCGGTGCACTTCCCCTTCTACCCTGTGACTACGGATTGGCATCTCATCGTGCTCTCTTGCCTACTCTGCTGGCATCAGCTTTTGCGCTACTCGGGCCTACTCTCAGCCCAGCGCAAAGCGCCGGCGGGGGATGGCAATCTTTGTCCGATCTACGTCCGTCACAATTCGATTCCACCTACGGCTCGGTAACCTCCATCCTCACCGATTTAGACGGTGATGGTTACGCCGAAATCCTTGTCGGATCTCCCAAAGCACCCGCCGGCGGTCTCGCCGGTGCAGGTGCTGTTTTTCTTTTCCACGGCGGCGACGGCGTGTTGCTGCATGAGTGGCAGGGCACCCTTGCCCAAGGTCGTTTCGGCAGCGCAGTCTGTTCGATCAACGACCTCAACGGCGACGGCATCGATGACTTCTTAATCGGCGCCCCCGGCGAACCGCGCTCCAACCTTACCCAAGCCGGCGCGGTTTATTGCATGTCCGGCGCGGACTACTCGCGCTTGCACACCTACCGCGGCAATTTCAGCGGTGATCTAGTCG
>CAZMDZ010000293.1:0-5221 GCA_964565175.1 uncultured Planctomycetales bacterium | reverse complement strand
TTGCCGTCGGTGGCAACGCGATGAATATGTACATGGAGCGGGAAACCGACGTGCTGATGGATCGCACCGAGCAGCGACCCATTCAAAGCGGTCGATTGCAGCCCCGCGAAGTCCGCAATTTTGGTCTACTGATGTTCGTCATCGGCGTCGCCTTGCTGATTTTTTTCAGCAACCTCTACGCCACATTACTGTGCAGCAGCATTTTCCTGACTTACGTGCTGCTTTACACGCCAATGAAACGGCGCACCAACCTCAATACGTTGGTTGGAGCGGTGCCTGGCGCGCTGCCTCCGGTGGTCGGTTACGTCGCCGTAACCTCGCAAATCGACGCCTATGCTGGCTTGCTTTTCCTGGTAGTTTTCTTCTGGCAGATCCCACATTTCCTGGCCATTGCCTGGCGCTACCGGGAGCAATATCAAAACGCTGGCCTGATCATGCTGCCAGTCGAAGACCCCGATGGCCGCCGCACCGGCTTGCACATGGTCAGCTATGGCTTCACCTTGCTGGCAGTCAGCGTCTTTCCGGCCTCGCCAGGTTTCGGTTTGTTTAGCCCGTTTTACTTTTACTTGGCTTTGGTTCTTGGCGTGATCTTTTTGATCACCACTGTGCTTGCCGCAGTCAAGCGCAACGAGCCAACGATGCGCTTGTGCTTTTTAGTGTCGATCATCTATTTGCCGCTGGTTTTGGCGGCGATGGTCTACGACCGCGTGCTTCAACTCGCTGACACTACGCTTTAGCTTCGCTGCGATGCAGCATGGCGAAGAGGCTGCCCATCAACAGGTAAGCGCAACCTTGGTGAGCAACAGCAACGTGGATTGAGATGAATGACATCACCGTCCAAATGCCTAGTCCGACCTGAAAGATGAGCAAAACCAGCATTGCCCGGTTGGCACTGAGCAGGCCGCCAGTTGGGGTTTGCTTACCCACTTGTTGGAATAAACGAATACCCGCAAGCAGGACGACCACTGCAAGCACGCGATGGAGGTAGTGCACGGCCAAGGGCACGTGCAAGAGGTTGTCAAGCAAGCTGTCGCCAGTGAAAAAGTGGCTGGGCGCGTAGGCGCCATTCATATCAGGGAAGGTCATCGCCATGTGGCCAGCGCGCAAACCGGCGACAAACGCACCGTAAGCGATTTGCACGATCAGTAAGCCGAGGAAGACATAAATGCTGCGGCGTACGGCAGGTGTTAACGGGGATCGTTTGGTTTTGTCGTAACGCAAGTCGAGCATCATCCACAAAATCCATTGTCCGACCACAAAGGCAAGCAATAAGTGCGCAGCTAAACGGAAATGGCTGACTGCGGGGTCATCGACCAGGCCGCTCTTGACCATAAACCAACCCAGTAATCCTTGAAGACCGCCAAGAATGATGGCGATTAGCGTTTGGCCTAGTAAACGTCGGCTGAGTCGTTTGCGTGCCCAGAAATACAAACACGGCACCAACACAACAACACCAATCAATCGGCCAATCAAACGGTGAATGTACTCCCAGAAGAAAATCTTCTTGAACGCCGCGAGATCCATCCACTGATTGACCTTTTGATATTGCGGCGATTGCTTGTATTGATCAAAGGCTTCGGTCCATTGTGCTTCGTCGAGTGGTGGCACTGCGCCCATCAGCGGATGCCATTCGACCATGGACAAACCCGATCCAGTCAAGCGAGTAATGCCGCCGACCAAGACCATTGCCAGGATCATTGCCCAAACCAGAAACAACCAAACACGGACCGCGCGCGAGTGAGTAGGTTGGGCTGAGGTGCTCATGGCGACGACATTTTAGGTTCGTCGTGACAGACCGACGCGGCGCAACTGGCAGCTATTTCATCGCCATGACGACGATCGATACCGCGCGCACTTCCCGACTAGGGGAGGTGTTGCCATAGATATGCTCGACGTCGCCTGGAAAGTGCAGCAAACAGTCTTTCTCGACCGAAACTTCTTGGCCTTCGACGGTCAGCTTGGCGGTGCCGTCGGTGACGATGAAAAATTCTTGCGACCCCTTTGGATGCAAGCGCCCGACCGAGTCGCAGCCAGGGGCGAGAGTGACGTGTTGGATCAAAACGCCGCGGGCGGTGACTGGCGAGAGTTGGCGGGCCAGAAAACGACCTGTATCGGAAGTAATTTTGCGCACTTCGGCTGCTCGAACCAAATAGCAACGCCGCTCCGTTGGGGGATTCACCAATTGCCCCAACGTGACGCCTAAAGCCTCGGCGGCGGCCATCACATTATCCAGGCCAGGATTGCCTACCCCTTGCTCCATCGAAGCTAAGGTGGCCCGCGGCAAACCAGCGGCTTCGGCCAGTTTCTGCTGGGTCAAATCAGCCCTTTCCCTGAAGTGCTTCAGGTTACTGGGCAGGTAGGAATGCCGGGACTTGCTGCGGGCGGCCATGGGGGACAGGATATCGTCAAACATAGACGAAGTTCCAGCACTCCGTCAGCAAACAGGGAGGAACACCCATTAAAATTTTGGCCCCTCTAGGACCGCTTTTGTGGCCCGAGGTCCCCCCAAATTCTCCCTCCGTGAGCCAGGAAACCTCTGTTTCGCCTTGCCCGCACGGCATGCCGTGGTCGGAGGTGTATGCCAGGAAGGCTCATAGGCCCAATGCAAACAGCCGATTTGGTCCATTTGAATGCGCTCCTGAACGGGGTTGCCCTCGTCCTAATCTTGCTCGGCCTGCGAGCGATTCGCGCCGCAGCCAAGGACTCGTCACAACAAACGTCGTTAGTGGCGGCCCACAAAAAGTTTATGCTAGCCGCAGCGGGGGTGTCCGCGGCCTTCCTAGTCAGCTACTTGATTTATCATTTCACCAACGAACCGGTGAAGTTTGCTGGCGAGGGCGGAATTCGCATCGTTTACCTGCTGATTCTGCTCACTCATATCGTTCTGGCGGCCGTTCAAGTGCCGCTGATTCTCGTCACCATCGCCTGGGGGGTGAAGGATCAACTGGACAAGCACAAAAGAATTGCACGCTGGACGGCGGGCATTTGGATTTATGTTTCTATGACCGGCGTGCTGGTTTACCTGCTTTTGTATCAACTGTATTAGGCAACTTAGGGCCTACCACTGTTTCGCCCACTCCTCTCGGAGGCAGCCATGTTGGCTAACTTGATCCCAGCCGCCTCCAGCGACATCGACGTCATCATTCGCGTCGTTCTCGCCTTGACTGCTGCTTGGTTCGTAATCGCCGCGGTTTGGCTGACCCGACTCCAAACTCAAATCCGTCGCAGCACCGCTGCGGCCTCAGCCACACGCGTCCATTTGGCGTGGTTGGCCGTTCCCCTGCTCGCCATCCCTGGTGGCTGGCAACTGCAGCCGGAACAAGCCGAGTCCTTGCCGACTAATTTGGCCGAAGGCGTGCCGGCAATCACCCTGCCGCATGAGCCCGATCCAATTCTGCCGGGCGACCCGGCTGACAGGGACAATCATCCATCGCCGATTGTGGCGGTGTCTCACTCTGTTCACCCCATTTGAGAACAATGGCGCACGAACCCGACGAACCTGCCGTCAACTCCCTGACTTCCATCACCATTGTTGGAACCATGGTGGCCTTGGTGCTTGCATTTATGGCCGCTGCCGTTTCCAACCAGATGGAAAAAGGCATTCCCGACAACTACAACCGCAGCTCTAGCGAATAAAACTTTGGCTGCATTCCGGTTTTCCCGCGTCCTGGCAAGCTTGGCGATCCTGCTGAGCTGGTGCATGGTCGCGCCTACGTCGGCGCAAGAGTTGCGACCGATCAAAGAACTGGAAGAAGTTGGCATCGATGAGAAATTGGACGATCAGGTTCCGCTGGACCTGAAATTCCAAGACTCGTTTGGCACCGAGGTGACGTTGGGGGAGTACTTCAACAATGGCAAAGCCACCATCCTCACGCTGAACTACGCCGACTGCCCCCAGCTGTGTGACCTTCAACTGAGCGGCTTGGCCAATGCAGTCAAGGAGTTGGAAATGACTCCTGGTCAGGAGTATCAGATCCTGACCGTCAGCATTGACCCGATTGAGAAGCCGATGGCAGCGGCCAAAGTCAGGCAGCTGTATTTAAAGTTTCTCGAGCGCAAAAATGCTGATTGGAGCTTTTTGGTCGGCCAACAAGAGTCGATCACTGCCCTCGCGAATGCCGTCGGCTTTGGCTACAACTTTTTGCCCGAAGAGAATGAGTATGCGCATACCGCTGCGCTGATGTTGCTCACTCCAGAAGGCAAGGTCGCGCGCTATTTGTACGGCATTGAATACGAGCCCGAAACACTTCGCCTGTCGTTGTTAGAAACGGCCCAAGGCGAAGTCCGGTCCACCATGGATCGACTGATTCTTTACTGCTTCCAGTACGACGCCGAGAAAGGCAGCTACACGCTGGCCATTCTTAAGCTTACCCGAGTCATCGGGGCAATCACCGTTGTACTGCTGGGCACCTTCATCCTTCGTCTAATGCGTCGCAACCGGAAGATCGAGCAACCCGCCGCATGAACTTCTCACTCCTCACTCCATTGGTGCAAGAAGCGCAGCAGAGGATAACCACGCAAGATGGTTTCTTCTTCCCCGCGCAAGGTACCTCGGAAGCCGCGATTCACGACCAGGTCTTCATGTACCTGATCTACGTCGCCGGTTTCTTCTTCCTGCTGATCAATGCGGCAGCGGTTTACTTCTCGATTAAATACAATCGCTCGAAGTGCCCGGAGCCGCAACCGTCGCCGAGTCACAACAACACATTGGAAATGGTCTGGACAATTATCCCGACTTTGATCTGCGTGTGGTTGTTCTACATCGGCGTGGATGGCTTCATGAAGCGGACTCAAGCGCCGGAGGGTTCTTACGAGATCCAAGTCACCGGCCAGAAGTGGAGTTGGAACTTCACTTACCCGAATGGTGCGCAGTCCAATGAATTGCACGCACCGGTAGGGGAGAACATCCGCTTGATCATGAACTCAAAGGATGTCCTGCATAGTGTCTGGATTCCTGAATTCCGCATCAAGCAAGACGTGGTTCCCGGTCGTTACACCGAAACTTGGTTTAACTCCGAGATTGAAGGCACCTTCCCGATGAAGTGCACCGAGTACTGCGGCACCGACCACTCGGGTATGTGGTCGCCGGTCGTCATCCAACCGCAAGCAGAGTTTGACGCTTGGTAGGCCTCCATGAGCAACACATACGAAGGCATGACGCCAGCGCAAATGGGCGAAAAGGTCCTGACCATGAAGGGCTGCATTGCCTGCCACACCACTG
>CAZMDZ010000292.1:0-5223 GCA_964565175.1 uncultured Planctomycetales bacterium | reverse complement strand
CGACAAAAAACGCGCTGCTGTCACCGGCCTTAGCCACGGCGACGACGAAGATCAGCCAAGCCCATCCTTCCGGCTCGTTGCGGATATGGATGAGGTAGCTGAGAAGGAATGGAACGGCGAGGAAGCCGAGCAGCGTACTGCCCAATCTGCGTGGCGCACGTTTCACTCGTTGCCCCAGCACATCAAGCACCAGGAGGGCTGCGACCGAAATTGCCAGGAAGTGTTCCATCGGCCACTTCAACGCCACCCCGACCATCCACAGGCAGCCCATCACCATGCCGAGGAATATCGACGGGTGGTGGCCGTCGTCGCGGGCCATCAAGTAAAACTCGAATTGGGCGGCAAGGGCCAGCAAGATGATGACGACTGTGGACGGAATGGTTGGAAAGAGATCCTTGTCCAGCCAAAACAGTCCCGTCACCGCTGCCACCAGCAAACTGCCGTAGGTCAGACGGGTGCGGAGTACGCTGCTCATTCCGTTTAGCGTTGTACCTCGGCTGCGGGGTCGTTTTCCAGCACGCGACCGAATCGACGCACACGCGCGTCATAGGCCATCAAAGCTTCCCGCAGGTTGGCGCGGCGGAAATCCGGCCACAAGGTCGAGGTGAAATAGAATTCCGAGTAAGACGCTTCCCACAACAGGAAGTTCGACAAGCGCAATTCGCCAGCGGAGCGAATGATCAGGTCTGGATCGGGCATCTCCGGGTGGTAAAGCCGATCGGCGATGGAGTTCAGGTCGATCTCAGAGGGCTGCAGAGTGCCCTGCTTGGCTTCCTCGGCGATTCGCTTGACCGCATCAACGATTTCTTGGCGGCCGCCATAGGACAGCGCCAGGCGCAGAGTCATGGTTTGGCAGTGGGCCGTTTTTTGCTCCACCGAGCGCAATTTGGCGAGCACGTCGTCGGGAAGGTCACTGAGGCGACCGATGCCGAGCAGACGCACGCCATTATTGAGCAAGGTCGGCAGTTCTTCGTCGAGGAAGCGCTTCAAAAAACGCATCAGGCCACGCACTTCCCGGGGCGGACGGCTCCAATTTTCGACCGAAAAAGCGTAAAGGGTCAGATTGCGGACCCCCCACTCGGCGGCGGCGGTGGTGACGTCGCGCACCGAGTCGACGCCAGCTTCATGCCCGCGCAGTCTCATGCGCCCGCTGCGATTTGCCCAGCGACCATTGCCATCCATAATGATGGCGACGTGATTGGGGAGTTCAGCGGGGAGATCGGAGGGTGCTACCAAAGCGATTCGCTACCGTTTTTACCAACAAATATCTGGTCTCGTCCAGGACCAACTGAAATGCGCTCAAAGGGAACGCCCATCTTTTGCTCCAGGAAGTCGACATATTGCTGACAGGTGGCCGGCAAATCTTCGAAGCTACGCACACCGGTGATGTCTTCCTCCCATCCAGGAAGGACTTCGGTCACGACCTCCAGCTCTTCCAATACCGACAGCTCGCCCGGGAAGTCGGTGATGATTTCGCCGTTGTGGCGGTAGCCAGTGACCACCTGCAGGTCGCCGAAACCACTGAGTACGTCGAGGTTGGTCAGGAAGATGCCGTCGAGGCCATTGACCTCGCAGGAAAAACGACCGAGAACCACGTCGAACCAACCGCAGCGCCGCGGCCGTCCGGTGGTGGCGCCATACTCATTGCCAGCAGCACGCAAGCGCTCACCGACTTCTCCGTGCAGCTCCGACGGGAACGGACCCTCGCCAACGCGGGTGGTGTAAGCCTTCGTCACCGCCAATGCCCGGTCCAGACTGCGCGGCGACATGCCGGTTCCCCCAGCGATGCCAGCAACTCCGGTCCAGGATGAGGTGACAAAAGGAAAGGTACCGCTGTCGAGATCCAGCATGGTTCCCTGAGCACCTTCGAACAAAACTCGCTTTCCTTCGCGATAAGCTTTTCTAACCATTGCACCTCCATCAACGATCAAAGGTGCCAAGCGTTCCGCTAAATCCAGGGTGCGTGCAACCAAGTCGTCGCAGCCCATTAATTCTTGGCCGTACACTTTGTCCAATAGCGTCGCCTTTTCGGCAATGTTCGCTTCCAGACGTGCCTTCAAGAACTCGGGCTGCAGCAGATCGGCAACTCGAATACCGGTGCGACCGACCTTGTCAGCGTAGGCCGGGCCAATGCCGCGGCCAGTGGTGCCAATCTTGCCAGCACCCAACTTGGCTTCACTGACTCCGTCTAGTTGGCAGTGGTACGGGAAGATGACGTGAGCGCGGCTATCAATGCGCAAGCGCTCGTCTACCGGCACTCCACGCTCGACCAACCCGTCCATTTCCTTGAGCAGCGCAGTCAAATCCACGACCAGCCCGCGGCCGATCAGATTGACGGTGCCTTCGTGGAGAATGCCACCAGGGATCAGGTGCAACACGTACTTTTGGTCACCGACGATGACAGTGTGACCGGCATTGTTGCCGCCAGCGTAGCGAACCACATAATCGGCTTCGCTTGCCAGACTGTCGATGACTTTGCCTTTGCCTTCGTCTCCCCATTGGAGACCTACGACAGCGGATGAGCTCATGGAAACTTATTCAGACGGGGGATGTGCTGGATGAGGAAGGGGCAATTGTCCCATTGCCGCGCCGGAGTGCAAGCATCGGCTGACGTCCCCCGCCACCGCTGGACCGAGGCTCCAGCTCAGTCGTACATCGGCCGCTCGAAGACTCCCAAATCCTGTTGGAAATCCGGGATCCGCCAGCGCGTGAACGGCACCTCGTGCCAAGGCTCGATAAAGAGGAATTTGGCCCCCTCCTCGCCCTGACGCCGCCAAATCACGGCTTTCATCCGCAGAATGGGTCCGGGTGGCTCCTCGTAGTGGTATTCCTGCTCCCAGCCCTCTGGCTTAATCCGGCACCAAAGGTAAACCGAAAAAATATCGGACTGCACGCCGACCAAAGTTTGAAATTTTTCCGCTTGCTCGGGATCGAGCCGGTCCTCCCAGCCCTCGACCTGGGTCAAGTCGTCGAGATTGCGGAAATAGCGATGGACTACCGGTTCGTCTTCGCGGAAGATCGAGCGCTCCAGCTCAATCTCGTCATAGTCCACATCCTCTCCTTCCTGCTCGGCCATGGCCTCTTCGTCGATCTCGTTGCGGTAACGCAGGATGGAATCAATGATGTACTCCGGCATTTCCGAGCGCGGCAACAACCCGTGCAAAACAGCGGGATGGGCGGTATTGAGGTTCAGCCCCAAACCGATGCCCGCGCCTGCGTCCAGCAGGTCGTCCAGGCCACCTTCGAATCGCGCGGTCGGGGTGGTGTCCTCGCCACCTTGATCATCGCTAGGTTCGTCTGGATCGAAAGCAGTGTCTTGCTCGGAGGCGCCATCGATTCCCGCTGCAGCCTCTCCTTCCGGAGATTCCGTCTCCGGTGGATCTAATGCAAGCGAGGTATACAGCGTGAAGACGCTCTCTAAACCAGGAGCGATCTCGTCGTCCCGGAGCAGCTTGTCGTAAAACAAATCCTCCTCGACGTGCTCGAGCAGCATCAACTCTTCGAGCGAATAAGGGAGAAACAGTTCGATGATCTCCTCTTCGACCACCGGCTCATCCTCTCCAGAGGCATCTCCAATTGAATCTTCGCCCTCCGAAGACGCAGTCGACGTAACCACCACGGCGCGGGTAACCGAGTGCCGACGCGGCGGCGGAAAATCCAAATCACGGGCGTCGCCCTCCACCCAGGCGATGAACTCGTCCAAGATCATCGTCGCTTCTTGCTTGTCGAGGTCCTCGTCCATGTCCTCGCGCAAGAAATCGAGGATGCGGACAAAGCGTTCGCGTGCTTCCTCAGCCACCTCTTCGTCTGGATCGAATAGGGTCAGCAAGTTGAGCTTGGAATTCTCGTCTTGGACAAAGGCGTGGACCTCGATGTCGCCCAGAGTGAAGCGCGCGGGCCGTGCCCACTCGTCCTCGTAAGAATCCGAGTTGGAGCCGTCGTCCTCTTCTTCGCCTTCACCTTCTTCGCCAGGATCAATCCCGGCATCGGTGCCGGGGGCTTCGGAAGTTGCGGCTGCCAGCGAATCCATTCCGCCCTCGCCTTCGGTTGCAGCGGGCATGTCGTCGGCCAAAGTGCGCAGAATTTCTTCGCCAGCAGTAATCGCCGCGAACTCCATTCGGGTGCGATTGGCCGAGTTACTTGCCGTTTGGTAAGACACCGAAGTGCGCACGGTCAACTGGGTGACCAGGGCAAAGGTGATCATGACCACAAACAACGTCAAAATGAGGATGACGCCGTTTTGTGAATTCGACTTATTCCGTACCTGAACCTTCATCGAAGGGATCAAAGATGTCGCCATAGGCTTCGATCGAGGTTGTATTCCGCGTCTTAATCTTCGGCGTAATTAAGAAGAATACCTCGGTCTTGACCTTCTCAGTGTTTTTGTAGGAGAACAGCCAGCCCAGGATCGGGATGCTGCCCAGCAAGGGCACCTTGGATTCGAGGTAGCGCTCCTCATCGATCACCAAACCGCCAATCACCACCGACTGGCCGCTACGCACCGCGACTGCAGTATTGGCGCTGCGGTTGGTGGTCACCGGCATGAAGACGTCCGAGCCTAGGGCGACGTTTCGGCCAGCTCGACTGACGCGGGCGTCAATGGTTAGGTGGATGGTGTCTGCACCGACGATGATCGGCAACACTTTCAAATCCACCCCCACCTTCAGCTGGCCAACCGAAATGGTTGAGTTGCCATTAGTATTGACGTTTTTGAACGTTTGGTACGGGATCTCTTCTTGGCTACTAAGCTGAGCAGCCAGGCCATTGCGCGTCACAATGCGCGGGCGGGAAACCAGATCCGCGCCCTCAAGGGTTCGTACCATTTTCAAGAAAGCATCCAAGATGTAGCTGTCATTGATGATGCTTAATTCAAACCCGCCACCGATGCTGGGATACGGGAAATCTGTGTTAAACCCACGTAAAAAAGGCCCCGGCACACCAACGCCAGTTGGGTCGGAATAGAGGCCAGTATTGGGGTCGATAATGGGATTACCGTTGCCATCCAAGCGCGGGTAAACAAAGGGATTGCCATCTTTCAGGTTCTGGATCACCAGCTCCTCGATGCCACGCTCGAATGCATCGGTGTCGGTGACTTCCATGATCTGAGCCTGGATTTCCACCTGGGGCGCTGAGTTGTAATACAGATCAATAAAGCTCAAGCATTCGTGAATGTCTTCATCGGTGCCGACGACAATAAGCAAATCTTCAATGTGCTTACTCTCT
>CAZMDZ010000291.1:0-5272 GCA_964565175.1 uncultured Planctomycetales bacterium | reverse complement strand
CAACTCGAAGATGGCGAATGGTTTGAGCGCGTCGCCGATGGCTGCGACCGCTTCCTCGACATCCTCGAACCCGAATTCCCCAGTCAAGGCATGTTGGTGATGGTGCCGTCCTCCTTCCCCAACGGCGACCGCGTCCGCCTAGTCGAAGCCTTCACCGACGTCCTCCCTGGTGGTTTTGCTGTACGCCTGCACGACCGCTCCGAGGTCTTGCAACAGGATCAGCGCACTGTGCAGGGCTGGACTTTGCCGGTACTCGCCTACGTCGATCCAATGGGCTATTTACGCTACGCCCGACGTCAAAGTCGCTTCAGCAACCTCATCCCCAACGACCTGCGCATGATGCTGGTCAAACACCGGGACCACTCCAGGCCGGGGAACGCGGGTTCTGGGGATTAATCACCCTGGAGCAGAATTGCGCTCAAAGAGCGGTCTGGATCCCGGTGAAGCTTTACGGTTTGCCGATGGCGGGCACCAGTCGTGTCAGTACCAATTGTCCCCAGGGGACTAACGCCAGCATCATCACCGTCGCTGCGGCTCCCAGCCAATCGAAGCGGTGAATCATGTCGATTTCGGCGATGATGCGCAGGATGAGGGCGATGCCGGCAAGCAGTCCAAAGAGTTGCGTTTGCAAGACCGGTTTGAAGACGAGGTCTTGGCCAGTGCTATGAGCCAAACCCACATGCAAAGCCACGGTTAAGGTGATCAATGCAATGCCGCCAAGGAAGAACACGTGCAGTCCAATTTGTGGGCGGCTCGGCACGGCGGCGGCCAATGCAAGGCCGATAGGCAAGCACCAAGACGCGAGCCAAATCAATTTGCGTTGTGTTCCAGCCACCGTTGGTGGACGGTGAATGCCGCCGATGAGGAGGAGCACCAGCAACACGGTTGCTGCCCGTGCGATCAAACTTTGAGGCTCCCAACCGGTGGCTTGACCGGCAAAGCTAAACAGGAGAACAACCGCCGCCAGCATGTGCCAGCGTTGGCGTCGACGGGCGTCTGGAACTTGGTCGGCGTCGATGGAAGACTGTTTGTGTAGCACCAACGGTAGAAACAGGCCGCCTACGCCCAAAATCAAGCTGGTGAACAAACCGTGGGTCAACAGGATCCAGCCAAAGGCAACGCTTTCCGTGGCCAAAACAATCAAGCCGACGTCACCAACCGGTTGCGAAGAGTAAATTGCTTGCAAACCCGCACCCGCCAACCCAAAACCCCAAGCCAACGGAATCCAGGCAAAGGCAATCGGACCGCGTCGGCCGGCGTTGCTGCCGTAGATGCGGCTGGCGGTGAAGCCAACCATGGTTAGGGCGAGCAAGCACCACAGCCCATGGGCCAGGGCCAGCTGTTCTTGCCAAACCAAAATCGCATGCAGCGGGGGCGTCAGCACGGCGAGCCAAAGTTGCCAAGAGGTGGGGGCTGGCGCATCCAGGCGCCGAGGCAACATGGTGTACAGAAAACCGACGGCGAAGGAGGTCAGCGCGCCTTGGATCAGCACTAAACTGTGCAGATTGCGCGGATATTCGCTGCTGCCAAGCCAGGCGTACATCACCCATGGCAGCAGCCCAACCCAGGTCATCAGCCAGCCCAACGGGAAGAAAATTCGATAGGGATGGCGACGCAATCCGGTGACGGGGGCGGGGTTGGTCATGGCGCGCATCCTATCCGCGAGCCAGGATTTCTGGATTGAATCCTGGCGCACCTTTGCTTAAGACATGGGCGTGAAGATTTTCCACAACCCGCATTGCAGCAAAAGCCGAAAAACCATGGAATTGCTGGCGGCAAACGGCGTCGAGCCGACTGTAGTCGAGTATTTGCAAGACACACCAACCGTCGTCGAGTTGGCTGAAGTTTTCGCCAAGCTTGGCAAGGAACCGCAACAGATGATCCGTTTCAAAGAGTCGGTCGCTGCGGAGTTGGGGATTGATGCCAGCGATCCCCGCAGTGCCGACGAATGGCTGGGATTGATTCACGCCAACCCTACGCTGTTGGAGCGGCCAATTGTGGTTCACGGCGACCGCGCTGTCGTCGGCCGTCCGCCGGAAAACGTTTTGGCGCTGATTGGCTAGAGTTAAGGGATAATCATGGGGTGGATTCTTACCCCGTGACCCAAATCCTGGACGCCGCCCGCCAGGGAGACTGCGCCGCAGCAGAAGAATTGTGGGGCGTGGTTTATCAAGATTTGCGCAATCTGGCCGGGAGTCGGTTGCGTGGCTTGCCAGCTGGGCAAACTCTGCAACCGACCGCGCTGGTCAACGAGGCATTCTTGCGTCTAATCGGTGCCGACGGCGTCAATCAGGTCAAATGGGAGAGTCGCCAGCACTTCTTCGGTGCTGCCGCCCGTGCAATGCGCAATATTTTGGTCGACGAATATCGTCGACGTTCGCGGAAAAAGCGCGGCGGCGGCGAACGGCCTGCTCGGATTGTCGAGTTTGACGTGCCGGATCTGCGCGAAACCACCGAGATGGATTTGCTGGAACTGGACACTGCGCTGAAGAAGTTGGAGGTGGTGGCGCCGCGGGCCAGCGAGGTGGTGGTGCTGCGGTTTTTTGGTGGCTTGACCATCACCGAAGCGGCCGAATCGATGCAGGTTTCCAAAGCCACGATTGAGCGCGAGTGGACCTATGCGCGGGCGTGGTTATTCCGCGAGCTGGGCGGTGGCGAAAATGCTGCGGCGGAAGGGGATCAAAAAACGGATTGAGAATTGGCCATGTCGTCTGCCTTCAACCCTGAATTCGCCCGCCGCGCACATCAATTGTTTATGGATGCCCTGGAGCAAGCTCCGGAGCAGCGCACCGTTTGGTTGAAGGAGCAAACCCAGGATCAACCTGAGTTGTATGAGGAAGTGCAGTCGCTGTTCGCTTCGCAGCGCGACAGCCATGATTTTTTGGAGCGGCCGGCGTTACCGGTCGGGACGGGGCATCCGTCGGAAATCGGACCGTACAAAATTCAAAGTGTGTTGGGTGAAGGCGGCATGGGGGTGGTTTACCTGGCCAAACAAACCGAGCCGGTGCAGCGCCAAGTTGCGTTGAAAATCATCAAACTGGGCATGGATACCCGGCGGGTGCAGAATCGATTCCAATTGGAGCGGCAGGCGCTGGCGATGATGAATCACCCTGGCATTGCACGGGTTTATGAGGTGGGCACGACCCAGCGCGGCCAGGCTTACTTCGCGATGGAGTTCGTCGACGGTTTGCCGATTACTGGTTTCGCCAGGCTGCATGAATTGGAGTTGCAGCAGCGCTTAGAGTTGATGTGCGCGGTTTGCAAAGCCGTGCAGCATGCCCACCAAAAAGGAATTCTCCATCGCGACCTCAAACCCAGCAATTTGCTCGTCACGATGGAAGACGGCCAGCCGTTGCCGCACGTGATTGATTTCGGCGTGGCTCGCGCCCTTCATGCCACCGACGATTTGAACTGTACTTTCACCGAAGGTGGGGCAGTGGTTGGTACGCCGGATTACATGAGTCCAGAACAGGCGGGCGTCGGCGCGCTGGACGTGGATACCCGAGCCGATGTTTATTCGTTGGGCGTGGTGCTGTTTGAATTGGTGACGGGACGTCGCCCCTATGAATTTGGAACGGGCAGCACACCTGGCTTGATCGATGCGCAGAGGCGGCTGGATCCTAGTGAGCCGCCGCCGCCAAAGCCGAGCAGATTCGATGCCAGCATGCCAGCCGAGCTGGAGTGGATCATCTTGGCAGCAATCGCTCATGACCGCACTCAGCGCTACGGCTCACCCAGCGAACTTGCCGACGACCTCCAACGTTTCATTCGCCGCCAACCGGTGCTAGTCGGGCCACCCGCGCGAACTTATTTGCTGCGAAAATTCGTGCAGCGCAATGCCAATCTCGTCGCCGCAGGCACATTGATTGTGGCCTCTTTGATCACCGGTATGGGCGTAGCTTCGTTCGCTTGGAAGGAGTCCGAGACGTCCAAAGAAAAAATAGACGGCATGCTCAACAGCTATCGCAGCGCCGCCGACGACTTCCCGCTGGCCGAACTGCAAAAGCGTGCCAGTTTGATGTGGCCAATGTGGCCCGACCGCCAGCCGGTGATGAATGCCTGGTTGGCCCAAGCGCAAATCTTGATCGACCGCATTCCCCTGCATCAGAATGCGCTCACCGATGACCCGATGCTGGAAGAGACTCAAGAGGGCGAATGGTTGTCGGAGCGGCGTTCCGCTTTGCTGGGTGACTTGCTCGCTTTGCGCGACGGGGGCACTGAAATGGTGTCGGTGCCGGAGCTGGTTTTTCGGATGGAGCAGGCCGAGCGGATCCATCACCAAACCATGGTGGTCGGTCAAGAACTATGGGCGCGAGCAATTGCGGACATCGCCGATCCACAAAGCTGCCCGCACTATCAGGGCTTGAGTTTAAGCCCCCAAATCGGTTTGCTGCCCTTGGCGAAAAATCCACAAAGCGGCTTATGGGAATTTTTGGTTTGGGGGACAGGTGGCGCCCCTCAAGCAGAGGATGGCGATTGGAAAATGACTGCCGACACCGGCGTGGTCATGGTGTTGCTGCCCGGCGGTGATGCCACGATCGGTGCAGACCGTGCCGACGATCCACGTGCCTACTTATTGGAAGGCCCGCGTCACACCGTCGCTTTGCAGCCATTTTTTATCTCCAAATACGAACTTACCCGGCGGCAATGGGAGACGATGGACGACGTCGCAACTTTCCGTCTTCATCCACTGGAAGCGGTGGCGGAGGTGCCGGATCACTTGCCCACTCACCCTAAGGCGGATTTGAATTGGATGGAAACACGCTTAGGTTTAGCCCGCTTTGGATTGGAGTGCCCGAGCGAAGAGCAGTGGGAGTATGCCGCTCGCGCCGGCTCTTCGGATCCGTGGATTTGCCAGCCAGAAGAATTGCATCGCTACGCCAACTTGCGCGATCTTTCTGCTCAGCAGTTCGGCATCGAGACCGGGCAAACCTACGAAAAATTTGAGGACGGCCACGCTCAAACGGCGCCCGTCGGTAGCTATTCGCCGAATGGATTTGGTTTGTATGACACGCATGGCAATCTTTATGAGTGGTGCCGCGACGAGTTAATGACCTACGACGAGTCGGAATCGGATCCCAACCTCTCCGGTCCATTGCTCGACTTGGATCCACCCGACGTGCAACGGGTGGTGCGCGGTGGCAGTTATATGGTTTTGGCTTTCGGCACGCGCTTGACTTTGCGGGTCGGCCAACAAGCCCGACGTCGCTCGAACGCTTCCGGCGTGCGTCCGGCGCGGCGTGTTTACGGTTTAGCGGATGGCGAATAATTT
>CAZMDZ010000290.1:0-5273 GCA_964565175.1 uncultured Planctomycetales bacterium | reverse complement strand
CGAGGGAAACGGCCTTCGTATTCAGGGGACCGGCAATGCCATCTTGATTCTGTCTGCAGCCACGACTTACGATCGCCACCCTGAGTATTTGGGCGGCGATCCACTCAAGAAAGCAATTTCCGCGGTTGAGGCTATGCGCGGTAAGAGCATCGAAGCCCTGCTCTCCACAAGCTTGGAGGAAACCATTGCTCCACTCAAGCGCTGTCAGCTTGCTCTGCCCACCAATCAGCAGGCGCAAAAACCAACCGACGTGCGCTTGCGAGAATACGCAGCTGGTGCCGAAGACTTGGCGTTGGAAGCGCTGTTTTTTCAATATGGCCGCTATTTGTTATTGGGGAGTTCCCAGCCAGGCACGATGCCGGCGAACTTGCAGGGGATTTGGAACAACCACATCAATGCGCCGTGGAATGCGGACTATCACATCAACATCAACATGCAGATGAACTACTGGCCGGCGGAAGTGACCAACTTGTCGGAATGTCATTTGCCAATGGTGGACTTCGTCGAAAAGCTGGCGGAGCGCGGCGCGGAGACCGCTGAAAAACTTTACGGCGCGCGTGGTTGGGTTGCGCATCACACTTCCGACGCCTGGCATTTCACAGTTCCAACTGGCAATACCGTTTGGGGTTTGTGGCCGGTGGGCGGGGCTTGGTGTACGCGCCACTTGTGGGAACATTACCTTTACACCATGGACGAAGAATTTTTGCGTCAGCGCGCTTACCCAATCATGCGCGGTTCGGCTCAATTTTTTCTCAACTACCTGGCTGCTGATCCGGTCACTGGCAAAGCGGTCAGCGGTCCGAGTTCCAGCCCCGAAAACACTTTCATCACCGCCAACGGCCAACGCGGCAACACCTCAATGGGTGCGTCGATGGACCAACAGGTCATTTGGGATCTGTTCACCAACCTGCTTGCCGCCGCCGACGTGCTCGGCGAGCAAGACGACGACTTGATCGTTCAAGTCGCAGCCTACCGCGAACATCTGGCGTTACCGCAAATTGGCGAAGATGGCCGCATCATGGAGTGGGCGCGGCCGTTTCAGGAGGCCGAACCGGGGCACCGCCATATCTCTCACCTTTACGGCTTGCACCCGGGCAACCAGTACACCTTTCAGCACACACCCGAATTCATGGAAGCGGCGCGCAAAGTGATTGAGCGCCGACTCGCCAGTGGCGGCGGCCACACCGGTTGGAGCCGCGCTTGGATCATGAACTTCTGGGCGCGTCTGCGCGACGGCGAGAAAGCTGGCGAAAACCTGCGCGCTTTGCTGACGAAATCCACCTTGCCGAACCTGTTCGATAACCATCCACCCTTCCAAATTGACGGCAACTTCGGCGGCATTGCGGCGATGGCGGAAATGCTGCTGCAAAGTCATGAGTACATCGGCAAGGTTGGGGAAGGGGTAGACGCCAATGATGAACTCAGCCCAGGGCATCACATCGTGCTGCTGCCGGCCGTTCCACCGCATTGGACGGAGGGCAAAATCACCGGTTTGCGCGCCCGCGGCGACGTCACCGTCGACATGGCTTGGCGTGACGGCGAGGTGGTTTGGCTGCGCGTCGAATGGAGCGGCAAAGAAGCATTACGCGTGTCAATGGCGAACGGCAAAGCGCTGCTGAGACACGAAAAAACGGGCCAAGCTCAGGTGTTTGAGCTCGGCCCGGAAGAGTTGAAGTAAGAGCGCGGTGTGGGGGGGCGTGGCTGGCACTGCTGCCGCGCCTCGTGCCTCGTGCCACGCGCATGCCGCACGCGCATGCCGCACGCCGCATGCTTCAGGCTACGGCAGAAATTTCTTCACCTCGCGCATCTTGCGCGGCAGGTATTCGTCGATGACGAAGTTCAGCCCCCACTTGGCAAAGGCCTGCTGCTCGGCGCGAACGCCCATGCTCAGCATCTGCTTGATCGCCTTCTTCCAGCGCGGATGAGCTTGGAAAAACGGATCGTTCTTCAACGCATCTTTGGCACGCTTGATGTCCACCGGCTGCAATGGGTGGGTGGCATCTTGCAGTCCGTATTCCTTAATGTCGTCCGGCGTCACCCCCATGAAGGTGGCGTTTGGCACGCAAAAACTACGGTTAACATGCGCCGCTGAGCCCGAACCGACTTTCAAAGTCCGGTAGATGTTGCAGATGCCGTAAGGATCGCAGTCGACAAAAGCGTAAACCGGCAACTTCAAGTCTTCGCTCAGGCGCCGCACAAATCGCCGTGTTGCCCGCGTCGGCACGCCTCCCATTTCGACCAGGATGCAGTTGGCCGTCCGCCAGTAGCGGTGGTGGTTCAATCGCTGAAACATACCGCCAGTTTCAATGGCAAGGACAAATTCGGCCGTGGTTTCAAACCCCAGGTGGTCGACCGAGCTCGGCACTGTGTAGGCGCCTGAGCCCATCGCCGCGCAATCCGAGCGGATCTCTTCATGCGTTTCCGGATCACGGTCCAGCACCGTCAGCGCACCGACCACCGAACCGCCATGTTCTTCCGGCACAAAACGTAAAATCTCGCGAGTGACGTCATGCACCGAAAACATGCCTTCAATGTCATCCAGCACCGTATCCGATTCACGCTGTTCGTTGAACTTGGCATCGCCCCAGTTCTTCGACACGTAGTAAGCCTCTCGTTTGGTCGCGAAGTCTTGATCAGAAACCATGTCCTTGGCCAACGCCATTAAGCGTAGCGTCTGGGCAAAGGTCTTGACCGAATTCACGTCCAAAGTCCGGGTCTTCAAATTGCCCTTCATTTCGAAGTAGCCGGTCTTCTTGTCGTACTTGACGTTCGACAAATTCCGTTGCGGCATCGACATCTGGGGCAGCCCCCCAGTGAAACCGGTCTTGTAAACTCGGCCAGCAACGTCTTGAATCGAATTCAACGCCACGGTGCGCAAATCGGACTTGGACTTGTCCTTCTTCGGACCAGTTTTGCGCGCCTTAACCTTTTTGGTGGTCTTGGTTGCCGCCCGTTTGGACACGGACTTTTTCTTTGCAGTCTTCTTGCGGGTGGCCATTAGATCTTGCGGCTGGATTCCATCGATTCACGCAGGGTGTCGACCAACTCATGGCGGTCATCGTCGCTAAAGCCGAGGATCTCCTGCAGTCCAAGGCCGACGTGCGGCAAGTAAGTCTCGATGTAAGTTCGTTTTTGGAACTCCGACGCAACCTTCTTACCCTTGCGAATGTGAATGCCCAACTTGCGCCCTGCTTCCTGCAGCGCCAGTTTGACCTCCTTCAGAATCTCTGGATAGGGCGCAATCGCCTCCTTCGCTTCCGACGTAAACGGCACCCACACGCTCGCCATGTGCACCAAAATCACCGCCGATCCAATCGGCAGCGCGCCTTTGGATTGCGACAATCCATAGTTTTTCCAAGAAGTCCCAATCACTGACTTGGTGAAACCGCAACCTGCCTGCTGGGACAGCAATGGCACTCGGTTGGCAAAGCGCAGGATCCGCACAGGGTCATCGGCGTTGCCCAGCAAGTTTTCGGTGTCGAAGGTGCCGCGCTTTTTCTTCTTCTTTTTAATCCGGCCAGCTTGGTCGACCTCAAGTCGCTCCTCGCCAGGTTTCGCCCAAGCAATGCCGACCTCAATCTGGAACGGGTTGCCCCGGTACACCGCTGGCGGTCGGGTGGCGACCGCGTAAAAATCCGCGTCGGTCTCTTTCATCAGGCCTTCTTTGATCCGCTCTTCACCAATCGGCGACAAGCAGGTCGTCGGTGGCGCGGAAATGCGGGCTTTTTGAATGGCGCGGTAAAGAGAGTCCGCTTCCTCGCGCGCAATGCGGGTGGGGTAGGAGCGCTCGGTCAAGCCGGCTCCTTTGATGATCTCTTTGGCAACCTTCGGCCCAACCCGGCAGAACTCTTCCTGCAGGAAGCCGCTCAACCAACGAGACTTGGTGGTGCGCAGCATTTTCATCAGCTCGCCGAGCTCCACTCCATAAGGGTGGGGCTTGATTTCGTCGGCGCGCTCGGGCACGTCACTGACTGCACGCTCGTATACCCGTGGTTCGTCCAGGCCAGGAGCCAGGTAACTAATCTTCGCGTGCGGATTCGAAACCGCTGTCTGCTTGATGTAATCATCCACCGAACGCATGCCACGCTTATAACTGGCTTCGAGTCCAATCTCGAAACGCGTGCCCTGCTTTTGATGCCACTCCGGCAGCTCCTCATCCTTGGTGATGACCGGCTTGTTTTTGGTCGAGTCCATCTGAATCTGGAACTCGTGGGCCTTGCCGCGCTTGGTTTTCGACACAATCGTCGGTCCCTTGCCGGTGGTCATCTGCCCATAGAGCCCCGCCGCCGAGATCCCGATGCCCTGCTGGCCGCGTGATTGGCGCCGACTGTGGAACTTCGAACCGTATAACAGCTTGCCGAAAATGTTCGGAATCTGGGCTTTGACGATGCCGGGACCGTTGTCCTGAATCACAACTCGAAACCGATCTTCCTCAACTTGATGGATCTCAACCACCAATTCAGGCAGGATTCCGGCCTCCTCGCAGGCGTCCAGCGAGTTGTCGACGGCCTCCTTGATCGTTGTGAGCAGAGACTTCGTAGGGTTGTCAAACCCCAATAAATGGCGGTTTTTCGCGAAAAATTCGGACACAGAGATATCTTTCTGTGCCTTCGCCATCTGCTCGGCGGTCAAGTGCTTGCTTCGTGCTGCCATGCGCGGGAGGATTCCGATGAAAGCCAGTAACGGCGGGGAAATTGACGGGATGGGGGTGCGGGGACCGGAGGTTTCCGGGCGCGCCTGAGTTTGGCCTTTTTGGCCTTGAATTTCCAGAATTTTGCCGAAGTGGACGGCTTCGTCTTCAAAATCCGCCGACGATCTCAACGATTGCGGGATAGACTTTCAGCGGAAAAGCAAAGGGCAAAGTATTAGAGGTTATGCCGGGCTTTTCGGGTGCCGTATCGGCTCCCTTCTCCTCGCCAGTAGTGGGAGACGTCTGTGTGTATATACGGGACGGAAGCCATTTTGACAAAAGAGTTTAAAAAAAGCGACTTTCTAATTCAGGAAAAGCAATCTCCTATCCGAAACATGTTCAAGGCAACCCCGCCTCCTTTTTACCCCGTGTTCCCATGAGCAAGCCCGAACGCCGTTTGTCCCCCCAACGGAACCAGTCGGCTGCGTCGCCATCCCCGGCATCCAGCAAACGTCCGGCTCTGGTTGAGCCGAGCGACCACCCAGAGTCCACCCCTCAGATTTCGAAATACGAAGCAGAGATTGAACATTGGGAGAGCCTCGTTTGGTGGGTAGTCAATCGACTCAAGCCCCGACTGCCACAC
>CAZMDZ010000289.1:2580-5310 GCA_964565175.1 uncultured Planctomycetales bacterium | reverse complement strand
TGGAGGTTAGATACCTTAACCTATTCCAATGATAGATGGAATGTGCAGAATGTTTCAAGTTGTCCTTACGAAATTAAGTTTTCTTATGATGGAACATCATCCTTGCATTATGACGTACGGTTATCCAAATTGGGTTCCGGTAATATGGAAGCGAGAATTCTTTCTCTTAACTTAAAACTATACAAGCATAATTAATGAAAAAAAGAAAAATAATTTTACCTTTAGTGGCATTAGTTTTAATGTCCTGTTCAACTCTTCTCCCTTTAGCAGGAGGGGCAACGGGCGCAGCAGCAGGCTCAGCAATCGCAGGTCCCGGAGGTGCAGCAGTAGGAGCAGCTGGGGGGATTTTAGCAGGGGAATTAGTTAATGAGGATGTTATCCCTAATGCCCCTAGCATTCCAACGGACGGAATCCCCGGAACAGTAAACAGCTTATCCTCTTTTCTTGATACGATTGGGTGGTGGTTTTTAATCATTTTTGTGATAATCCCACTTGTGTCCCGTAAATTTAGATTAGGAACAACTGATTGGTTGTTTAGATTTATCAACAGTGCTTCAAAAAAACAAGTACTTTCCATGGAAGAAAGACTAGATAAACTAGAGAAGAGTAACTCTCTTCAATAATAAAAATAAAATCATGAAATTTGTAGAATATAACCATGTGCCTTCTGATGTGGCTCAACGTATTATGGAGTCTTATGGCTATGACGTTGACGGGCAAGTAGAGGACGTAGAAGGTGAAACCGAAGAGCTCCTAGAGGGTCTTTGTATTATGGAAAGAGAGGGCTCCTTTTTTGCTTTGTACGAAAACGTAGAAGTAATTGATGGTGCACCTTTTATTCCTGTTGCACTTATAGATGATAAGTCCCTAAGTATGCTGGACGAGAGTTCAACTTCTTTAATGGAGTCTGTTAACCTAGGGGAAGAGGAATATCAATTAGGTCACGTTTTCCAAGACGAAGATACTCACGAGTTGTTTGTATCCCTTCAGTAATACCTTATGGCTAAAAAAACGGTAATGGAGTTGGCTGACGAGATTATGACCTCTATGGGCATGTCTGACGCTACCCCGTTATCCGAAAGTAAAATGCCGCCTGCCCACGTAGTAGGGAAAAATTATGAAAATGAGGAGCTTCCCGAAGTTACTGATGAACAGAGAGAAGCTCTTATTAATTTTTCAGAGGGGAAGGTAAAAGAACTTACTCGAAAGGAGCAGGAAGAACTTCCGGTTAGTCCTCCTGAAGCGGGCTCCCTTGCACATACACCTGTAGAGAAGCCTGTGGAGAAGCCTGTAAAGAAGCTCAAAAAACAAGTTCAAAAGGAAAACAGAAGCTTGTCCCCTTATTTCTCTGAAATGACCACGGTTGGGGCATGTGGAATGGGACCCTTTAGTAACTTCCCCCCAAAGGACCCACAGAAACCCAAAACCAGTAGTAAAGGTAGAAAAAACCAAGCACGAAGAATTCGTGTTGCATTTAAATTAAAATAATGTCTAAACTATTAAGAGATGTGTATTCTTTTGGAGAACTTCAGATTTTATCTGAAGGTAAAGGTAATTCGTCTCTGCGGGTTAGAGGGTTGTTTCAAGAAGCTAACGTAAAGAACGGAAACAAGAGAGTTTACGAAAAACCTCTTCTAGAGCGTGAAATTAAAAAGCTTCAACCTCTTTTGGGCGAAAGACGCCTCGTAGGTGAATTAGACCATCCAAAAGATGAGGTTGTACACCTAACAAATGCTTCCCACCTTATTACAGGTCTTTATATGGAAGGAGACAAAGTAATAGGGGAAGCCGAGATTCTCAATACGCCTTCCGGAAAGGTATTGCAAGAGCTTCTAAATGCCGGAGTTAAAATTGGTATCTCTTCCCGCGCAGTCGGGGGACTTACATATTGCTCCGAGAGTGACGCATACAAAGTTAATGAGAACCTCAAACTAATCACCTGGGATATGGTATCAGACCCCTCCTGCCAAGGAGCGTTCCCAGGTCTAGTGTCAGAAGGTAATGTACTTTCTGAGACTACTCTTAAAGCTGCGGAGGAGGTAGACCATCTTCGAGCAGAACGGATTTATATCCAAACTTTAAACAGGCTACTTACAAGGAAATAAAAATTATTGTATTTTTTTGTAAGAGCAGGTAAATAATACAGATAAAGGTAAAATCGATGAACCAAACACTAGAACAAATTGTAAAACTTCTTCCCGAGGGTCTTTCTGACTCAGGAATGGAAGATATTGCTTCGTTGGTTGATAATATCGTGAAAGAAAGGGTTGATGAGGAGGTTAAAGAGCTTTCTTCTAAAGTTGGAGGTTATCTTCGTATGAAGATTAACGAAATCAAAGAAGAAGCACTTCGTGAACTAGAGCAAGAAGATGCAACATTTAAGGCTGTTCGTGTATACGAGTCCCTTAAAGAAATCATTGCGGAGGACGTAGAGTCTTCAGACATTGATTCAGCAGTATCTTACTACAAAGGTGAAAACGAAAAACTCCAAGAACAAGTTGATGGATTGAATTCCTCAATGAGCACCCTTCTTGGCGAGAACTCAACCCTCGAAACCGCAGTGCATTCTCTAAGAGAGGATGTTACTTTACTTTCAGAAGAAACTAAAATGCCCTTTAAGTCTTCTGAGCAAGCTCTCGTCCTAACGAACGAGAACATTACTAAAGACTCTATGCCTATTCAGGCACCGGAAAATATTTTTCTAACAGAGGACGTAATTCGTCTGTCTCC
>CAZMDZ010000289.1:0-2570 GCA_964565175.1 uncultured Planctomycetales bacterium | reverse complement strand
TAACGAAAATGTAAGTCAAACTCTTTGCGACAAGTGGGCTCCTATCTTGGAGGGTATTGAGGATAGCTATACCAGAGAAACTACAGCAGTACTTCTTGAGAACCAAGCTCGCCACGTCTTAGCTGAGCAGGCAAAGTCAGGTCTTCTTGAAGAAAGTACAACTGTCGGTCAATTGGGTACCTTCCAAAAATTCGCATTCCCGCTAGTTCGTCGCGTATTCCCCGAACTGATTGCCAACAAGGTAGTCGGTGTTCAACCTATGCAGGGTCCTGTTTCTCAGGTCTTCTACCTAGGTTTTGACCGTTCCCATAATGGAACTGCTCAAAGTGTATATGGCAAATACTTGCTAACCTACAAGAATCTAACTGCTGACCCACTTGCTACAAGTGGTTTAGGAGTGGACCTTGGGTCTGAGAGTGTTGGCTGGGACCACGACAATAGTAACGCAAGTGTACCTAACTTCTCGTCTACCGTGTCGGGTGCAATTGGCAAAGACATTGCTGCTTATCCTAATACAGGAACCCTATCACAGTGGAGTACTTCTGCAGGTGAGGCGTTAACAGGTGCCGAGATTCCTGAAATTAACTTCCACATCGAACAACAGGCTATTACAGCTCACACTCGTAAGTTCCGCGCATTGTGGACTATCGAAGCTGCTCAAGACCTTAAGGCATACCATAACCTTGACCTAGAGCGTGAGTTGACTGACCTTCTTGGAAAAGAAGTTGCGCTTGAAATCGACCGTGAAATCCTTGAGGATTTGCGCATGGTTGCTTACGATGTAACTGGAGATATTAACACCGCGTTTGACCGTCAAGCTCTAGACCTAGGAAACCCAAACAACTTCCCTGGTCATGGCAAGTCGGGCAACACTTGGAACGAAATGCCGGCCACGGACTTTACTTTTGACCAAGATGCTGGTTTGGCTTCCGCTAAGGACGCAGGCGATTCCCGTAACGTGTACTTTGTAGATATGAGCAACACCGTCGGTCTTAACCTGACTCCACGTCACGCAGGCGAAGCATATTCAAACTTGCTTGCTGTTGTGAACTTTGCCGCTCAGGACATCTACAAAACTACTTGGCGCGGTGCTGGTAACTATATCATCACCTCTCCGTTGGTAGCTGCTATGCTGTCTTCTGCTGCTAAGCTAGAAGGCGGTATTAACGAGAAAGAAGCAGGTCAGCTAGGCGCAAACATTACCTATAAGGGTAAGTGGGCAGGTGCCTACGATGTTTACGTAGACCCGCTTTGGCCTGAAGATGAAATGTTGATTGGTTACAAGGGTTCAAACCCGATGGAATGTGGTTACGTGTACGCACCATACATCCCAGTTCAGATGTTGCCAACCATTGTAGACCCTGATACTTTCCAGCCAAGAAAAGGCTTGATTACTCGTTATGGCAAAACTGCCATTACTCCAGCGTCACGTTGGTACCGCGTAGTCCGTCTTGTAGGTAACACTACTAACTGGATGAACCAGCCGTTCTCACGTATTACTGCTACAGACCAAGCAGTGTAATAGCTTAAGTTAGTAATTTAATAAGAAGGGAGCTTTTTAGCTCCCTTCTTTCGTATATACATTGAGGCACCTATGAAGTATAAGAACACACTAAGAAACACCATGTATGTGAAGGTAGAGGGTAAGTACATTCCCGTAGCCCCTGGACAGGAAATTGAGGTCCCCTCTCACATAAGTGCACCTGGTTTAGCACTAGTAACCCCCAAAAAAAGACCCGACCTTAAAAAGAAAACCAAGAAAAAGGTGAAACTAGATGGTACATCGACCAACAACTAATTTCGGAAATACATTTGCAACCCCCACTAGTTTAGGGTCAGATGTCTCCGCTGTAGACCCTGCGGGGGAAATTGATTACGAAACCTTAAACAGGAAAAGATTCTCTAGTGCTATAGAGTTTAGTAATTTCTATAAGATAATTAAAGACGCTGTGATGTCTAGGTTGGGTTCCCCTGTAGTCAGAGTGGAACTTACAGACCACCAAGTAATGGTAGCTATTGATGAGGCTATCTCTAAGTTGGACTACCATGCCCCGAACTGGTGTACCCAGTACATGACATTCACTACGAAACAAAACGAGAACATTTATGAGTTGCCATTTTTCGTAATGAATAACCTGCAGTATGTAATCTATAAGAAGACTTTGTTATCCGTTGCTGCCGCTCAAGGTACGCTGGAGTTTGATTTCTTTATTAAGTACTTTCAAGATAATTTCTTGTTCAGGGATTTCTCTGTTTCTGATTTTCTACTCATGACAATGCACCTGGAACAAATCAGAAAGATTCTGTCCAGGGACGGGACGTTCGAAGTCGTTGATGGGAAATTCATTATGCTTCACCCTATCCCCACCATGGCGGAAGAGGTTATCATTCAGTTTAGAAGTTTGAACAGTGAGACCTTACACCCTTTCTTTGTGGGGTGGGTACAAAGGTATGCTGCCGCTGCGAGTAAAATTGTACTCGGTGGAATCAGAGGGAAGTATGACGTACTGCCTTCCCCTGGGGGAGGTGCTCGTTTAAATGGGCAAGCCTTGTCTCAGGAAGGTGTGGCT
>CAZMDZ010000288.1:0-5313 GCA_964565175.1 uncultured Planctomycetales bacterium | reverse complement strand
CTCTTGGCGTCACTCCCAAAGGGGTTGCAAAAATTCTATCTCCTGCAGCATAACCCTTATGAGGCCAATCTTGTCAAGAGCAAGGATCGATGCAACGAGTTTCCGTCGACGTCTTGTTCTCGAAGTTTGTGCAGCGCAGTGAAATGGCGAACTTCTTTTCCGTCGTAAACAAATACACCTTTGCCATTATCCGCCATCCAAAGAAAACCGCGGCGATCCATGTGATAACCGCGAATGCCAATCCAGGCTGGATCGTTGCTGCGGCCCATTTTCTCTCGCCCAACGATGTCGAAGGTTTCGCCGTTAAAACCAAATGCAGCGGTGAAGGTTCCAAACCAAACCGTGCCATCCTTTCCGTACATGACGTCTGAAGTCAGCGGGTAAAACATTTGCCGCTCCTCGGGCGGTGGTTCGGGGAAAGCCAAAAAGGTGCAGACGCCATCGTGCACGCGGTAAACGCCCCATTCCCCTTCCTCATCCGTGAAGCCTAAGCCGCGGTCCAAGCCAAACCACATGTCGCCATCGGCTTTTGCCCATTGGTCGCGCGAGTGGTAATCCCGGTTTTCGATAAGTCGGAATTCTTTGCCGTCAAAGCGATGGATACCCTCTTCATTTTGCAGCCACATTCGACCTTGAGAATCTTGTTGATATGCGCCAAGCAAAATCCCAGGCAAGTTCTGGGTGAAATAACTGAACCCGCTCTCGGTTGATGTCCGCATCGATGGGTCGTACTTCGCCATCCAATCCGGAGAGGAAAACCAAAAATTACCTTCATGATCTTCAAAGATGCCGCGGATGCCGGAGGTCGGTTTTAGAAAGTGTTCCGGCGGGCTTGAGCACGAAGCCATAAGCGTGAAGTAGAAAAGCATGCAAGCGGCAATCAGGCGATGCAGAACTCGGGCCGCAGCAAAATTGGACATTCGCCCATCATGCTGCATGCCGAACCGATTTGTCCAGCGGTATACTCCGTTTGTAGAAGGCTTTGAAAATGAGAACTCCCCGTTTCCCCACCATTTTTCTCCACCTGCTCATCCTGTGGGCGATTGCCGTAAATGCGGCTCCGTGTTCCGCCCAAGATGCCGACGCATTCGAAGCCGTTCGCGAGTATCTGCAGGAGTCGGTCGAAAATGGTTCCGTGGCTGGCGGTTCGGTCATCGTCTTTCACCAAGGCCAGACCGTGTTCCAAACCGGATTTGGTTTTGCTGACCTTGCCACAAAGCGCCCCTTCCAAGTCGACACCCCTTCTTTGGTGGCCTCGATCAGCAAACCGCTCCTGGCGACGGCGTTCTACCGCTTAGTCGATGCTGGCAAGCTAGACCTGACCATCCCGATCAGCCTTTACTTGCCGGAATTTCGAGATCGACGGCTCGAATCCGGACGACTAATTCAGCGTCCTCCAACCATGACCGAGCTGATGACTCATACCTCAGGGCTGCGCTCGGATTATTCGAAAGCCGGACGCATTTGGTTTCAGGATTGGACCCGCAATCAGAGCTTGGAGTTTGTGGTCGCCGGTGTTGCCGAGAACTTTGAATTCGTCACCGAGCCGGGTGAAAAGTTTGCCTACAGCGGCATCGGCACCGACGTCGCCGCGCGTGTGGGCGAGGTGGTTTCGGGAGAGCCGCGCAATCAAATGTTGCAAACTTGGTTGTGCAAGCCGTTGGGAATGAAGCACACCTTTTATCGAGACGAGCGTGGGTTGAAAAAGCAAAAGAAGGAAATGCCGACTCGTTATTTCTTGGACAAGCAAACTGGCAAATTGAGCGTCACGCCCAAGCGCCGCTTAGCAAAAACCAACGGCTACAGTTCTTCGGGCGGCACCATCATTTCCACCGCACCCGATTTGCTGATCTGGATGGTCATGCTCCGCAATCGTGGCATGCATGATGGCGAGCGCGTGTTGCGAAAGAAAAGTCATGACCGGATGTTTCGGCCCCATGACGTCGGTAGTGCGGCGATGGGTGGGTTGTTTGTCCGCGCCAGCAACGAGGATGGAAAACCAACTCGGTTCGGCCACACGGGTTCGAGTGGAACCAATCTCTGGATCGATTTTGAAAGCGACACCATCGGTATCATGCTGACGCAAACCAAAGGAACGGATATCAAGGAATTTCGAATCGAATTAGAGCAGCGGATCACTGCCGCGCTGGAATAATTTCTCGCCGTCCGCAAGCTTGGTTCGACGAAAAAATGGACACCCTCCGCCACCTCATCCACTACTCCTGCCATTTGGCGATACCGTTTTTGATTGCTAGGGCGCTGTGGAACGATCAGTGGAAGGCGGCGGGTTTGATCATGGCTAGCACCATTCTCATTGACTTGGATCACCTGCTGGCGGACCCAATTTTCGATCCGAACCGCTGCAGCATTGGGCACCACCCGTTGCACACTCTTTGGGCAGGCATTTTTTACACCCTTCTGCTGGCGAAGAAATCGTGGAAGTGGCGCGCGGTGGGGGTGGGCTGTTGGTGGCATTTAGCGACGGATTGGATTGACTGTTTGATGAAGTCGACCGCACGCTAGAGTGGGAGTCTCGTTTCCAAACTCAAACCAATGGCACCCAAAACTTGGATCATTCTCTTTCGTGGCATCAACGTCGGTGGCCACAATATTCTGCCGATGGCCGAGCTTCGCAGGTGCCTGGAAGAATCAGGTTTGGAAAACGTGCGCAGTTACATCCAAAGTGGAAATGTCGTTTTTGATTCCACCACTGGAACCGCAAAAACGCTGCCGAAAATCATCGGCAACAGCATTCATTCGGAATTTGGTTTCCATCCAGACTTTGTGCTGTACCGCCCGACGGACATCGAAGAAGCGGTCGCTGGCAATCCGTTTCCCGACGCCATCCGCGATCCAAAAAAATTGCACTTTCTCTTTCTAACCAAAACGCCTGCCAATCCTGACCTCGAGGCGATCGAGCAGAAAAAATCCGTCACCGAGTCTTACCACTTAACGGACCACGTGTTTTACTTGCATGCGCCAGATGGCATCGGTCGTTCCAAACTGGCGGCAAGTGCGGCGAAGCACCTGGGAGTAGTCGCCACGGGTCGCAACTACCGCACGGTGGACAAAATTCTATCGATGGTCAAGCCGCCCGCTCCAGGCAAATCATTCAAACGTCCTACCCCAACCGATTGATCAAAACAATCCTAAACTTTAGCCTAAGTGATTAAATGACTCTCCATCAAGGATCCTGCCTTTGCGGAGCCGTCCGCTTTGAGGTGAGCTGTGCACTTCCCAAAGCCGACGCATGTCATTGCACCCGCTGCCGGCGTCTATCCGGACACTATTGGGCGTCGGTCGATTTGCCGCGCGATGCGGTCACGGTGCACAACCAACAACAAATCACCTGGTATCACACTTCCAGCGACGTGCGCCGCGGCTTTTGCTCTACCTCCGGTTCGGCATTGTTCTGGGACCCAATCCATCGCGATATTTTCGCAATTGCATTGGGTGCATTCGATGAACCTACCAACACCGAGATCGGAATCCACGTCTACGTTGCCAACAAAGGCGACTACTATCAAATTACCGACGACATCCAACAGCGAGATTAGTTGAGTTTCGGCGTAAACTAGCCGGATGAACTTCCTGCTCATACTAGGTGCACTGATCGCCGGGCAACAATCGCCGGTGGTTTCGGAGTTGTGGGGCGAATCGGGTGAAAAGTGGAGTGCCGAGTCGAACTTGCCGGACTTTTCTTATGCCGGCTACCGCTGCGGAGAGCGGGAAATTCCAAGCCCCCCAGTGACGGCAAATGTGCGCGACTTCGGAGCCGTTGGCGATGGGGTGGCGGATGATACGCAAGCAATTCAGGAGGCGATTGCAGCAACCGAACATGGCGCGATTTTTCTGCCAGCGGGGCGGTACAGGATCAGCAGCATGATTGAAATCAAGAAATCCAACTTGGTTTTGCGCGGCGCCGGGCCAATGGAAACGGTGCTGGTGTTCACGAAGCCGTTAAATGACATTCGACCGAACTGGGGCGCGACTACAGGCGGCCGTCGCACGAGCAACTATTCATGGTCGGGCGGCTTGGTCTGGATTCAGGGTGACGATCAAGCACGCAAGATTGCCAACGTCACCGCCGCCGCATCTCGTGGAGCTTTTGAATTGAGTGTTTCGGCAACCGAGGGTTTGCAAGTGGGCGATTGGATCGAAGTGCTCCAACGAGACGATGACGGCAAGACTCTGACCCATCATCTTTACTCCGGCGATCCCGGCAATCTTTCCAAGCATCGCGGTGCGCGGGTGTCTTTCGTGACTCGATTGACAAGCGTGGAGAACGGCGAAATCACCTTGGAGCGGCCGCTGCGTTGGGATGTGCGTTTGGAATGGAAGCCGATCATCCGCGAAATTTCACCGAAGGTCGAGGAGGTCGGCGTAGAAAACCTCGGCTTTGAATTCCCGGCCAAGCCCTATGCCGGTCACTTTACGGAACTAGGATTCAACGCCTTGGCGATGAGCAACGTCAGCAACTGCTGGGCGCAGAACTTGCGCATCGTCAACGCGGACAGCGGCCTGTTCATCGGCGCTAGGTTTTGCACGATTCGAAATGTGGTGCTGGAATCCCAACGCAAGCCAACCCGCGGCGACACCGGGCATCACGGCATCATCCTGGGCGGGACCGACAATTTGTTTACCCAATTCGACTTCCGGACCAAGTTTATTCATGACCTCGGCTTGAGCGCCAACCACGCTGGCAACGTCTTTTCGGATGGCAAAGGAGTGGACTTGGCCTTCGACCATCACAAGCGCGCGCCGCACGAGAATCTGTTCACCAACATTGACGTCGGCGCTGGCACTCGAATTTGGAAGTTCGGGGGAGGCGCGGCGCTGGGGAAAAACTGTGGAACGCGTGGCACCTTTTGGAACGTGCAGGCAGCTCGACCGATACCGCCGCCGCCGAAGTCCTTTGGTCCGTCTACCCTTAACTTGGTGGGCGTAAACGGAATTGGCAAAAGTGGTCCAGTCGCACCGCTCAACTTGCATCAAGCCCAGCTCCAGCGCCGCTTGAAAATGCGCGGCTTGGAAAAAGGCGCGATGCCGCCCACGGACGCCGACCGCAGATAATCCAATTTCCTTTATCCTTGGGGCATGCTCTTCTCCGTGCTCCTCCTCGCCGCCGCCGCCCAGCAGGGACCGATCCAACTGGACGTCCCGCAAAATCTTCCCGACCATTTCCAAACTTCCGTTCGCTGGCAAGGCGAGTGGGTTGTATTGGATTTATCTAAGAGATCTCTTCGCGCGGAAAATTTCATCCTTGAAAATTCGGATGGGCCGATCGCTTCTATACCCGAATCACGCACTTAC
>CAZMDZ010000287.1:0-5329 GCA_964565175.1 uncultured Planctomycetales bacterium | reverse complement strand
GTTTAGAACTCGGAACAGCCGAATTCACTGGCGACGTTCAGCGTGGGGCAGGTTACTGGCAGGTGATTTTCCAAATGCCAGCAGGAGCAGAAGGCCGAGTTTTTGTTCCAGCCGGGGCGATTGCCGAATCCACCATTGCAGAGCCACAGATCGATCACAGCCCCGCCCAGTTGGCGCTGCGCGTGGATGGGGTTTTTGGCGCCCAGCTCTGTGGTTTGCGCACTTTGCAAGTTGAGCAACCTTCGGTGGTGCTCAATGGCAATCGTGTACTTGGCAAGGTTGTCGCCCACCGGGGCAGTTTGCTCTGGTGCTCGCTGCAGCCGCCGAACGCTTGGTCGCAAGAGGCTTTGCGTTTGAGCGATTTGGGCATGGTGGATCCAGACCCGGTGCAGCTTTTCACCCGCGGCGACGCCACCGTGCCACGCGGCCTTCCCATTGGCGCTGCAGATACCCCCGCTCCAGTTCCAGGTGCTCAATTTTGGGCTTTGACGCGGGTGCCGTTGCCAACCGGAGCGCAGCCATGAGCGGCAGGGCTTGCATGAGCGGGGGAGCAGGGCGATGAGGCAGCCGCGCTGGCGAATTCTGATCCCGGTGGCCTTGCTCATCACCATTTTGGCGCCCTCGTTGCGCAGCCTGCCAATGGGTGGCGCGCTTCCCGATCCATGGTTGCTCTTTACCCTGTTTGCGCTTCCCTACTTTCACGGCGAAAACTATGGCCGCGGCTTTCGCTTTGTTGCCATGATGGGATTGCTCCGCGCCTCCGTCAGTGCAGCTTCCCCGTTTACGAGTTGGGCCGGTTTGACGGCGGCTTTGATTGTGCGCGAGCGCGCTCACCGACGCTTTACCGATGAGCATTTTGTGCTTCGTTTTGCCGCCGGTTTGATGGCCGCGATCCCGCCAACTTTGCTGGACTTATTGGATGCCCAGCGCCTCGGCGTGCAAATCGCTTGGAACTCGTTCGGCTGGAGAATACTCTGGGTGGGACTCGCCTGGGCACTGTTGAATCGCCCCGGTCCGCACCACCTTCGCCGCCGTTCATGAGAAGCGACCGCTTGCTCAAAGTGATCTTAGTACTGCTCGCTGTGCTTGCAGTTCTGATGGGTCGCATGGTGCAACTGCAGGTCGTCGAACACGATACTTGGGCCGAACGAGCGCGTCGGTCTCGCTTGGAAAAGCGCACGCTGCCAGCGGAGCGTGGACGGATTTTGGATCGCGAAGGGGAAGTCCTTGCTCAGGACCGGCGTTCTTTCGACCTCTATTTTGAATACCGAGATTTCCGGCGCGGGCAGCTAGTCGGGCAACTGTTTGAGGTCTTCCAGTTAATGACCGAGCCCTGTCCCGGCTTGGGCTACTGCTTGACCGACGCCGAACGTCTGGGCGCTCGAGTGATGCAATGGACCCCGCTCGATCTTGCCGGGCTGAAGAGTCGTAGTCGCGGAGACGTGCAGTACTACTTGCGCAAAATCGGTGGGTTGAAGTCAGACCAGCGCGAGTTGCTGGAGCAGTGGGCGATATCGGGTACCGACCAAGCCTTTGGCAACGCCTTTCCCGATGCATGGGATCACTTCAAGCTTGAGCTGGCGGCAACTCGTTACCGGCTGCAGGTTTTACAAAATGAAATCGGTGCCAGACTCAAGCTTCCGTTGCTGGAGCAGCTTGAGCTGGAACGGCAGAAATTGGAATTGCGCATCCGCCAGCAAGCGGTGCGCATCGCTGCCGCCAATGCGCTTGAAGTGGATCCATGGGAAGTCCGTCAACTATTTACCGGTTCGACGGAAGGCGAGGCGGTGCTGCAGGTGGACCGCTATTTTGCCTTGGAGCAGCTCGCCCGGCGTTGGCAATGGGATTCCAGCTTGGATGAGTTGGAGCGTATTCTGGTTTCCCGGCCCGGGCAGAGCGCTTCGGTTTATGACTTGGGCATGTTATTGGGCCGAGTGGAGCAATTGCTGCCCGAAGACTTGGCTGGGGTGCGACGCGATTTGACCGCCAGGGTCCATCGTGACCGAGTGGTGCGATTGGTGCGCGGGGTCGACTTTGAAGTGGTGGATTTGCTTGGCTTGGATCCAAAGGGCTACCAAGGGCTTTACATTCAAACCACCTCGGATCGAGTTTATGGTTCGGACATGGCGCCGCAGTTGATCGGCAATGTGCGGATTGCGGCCGAGGGCGATTTAGAGGAGTACTTGGACAAGAAAGCCCAGTTAGTGGAGTTGGGCCGTTTGCTGTTTCGCACCCCCGAGCAAGAAAAAACCTACCGCAGCTTGCGCGACGAATTCCTGCGCGTCTTGATGCGACCGGGCGAAACTCGCGGTCTCAATGGCATCGAGGCAAGCTTCGAAAGCATTTTGCGTGGAGAGCGCGGCTTTTTGCGCTTGCTGGCCGGAGGAGAAGAGGAAGGGCAGCCGCAAGAATTGGAATTTGTGCCGCCAATCAATGGCCAAGACGTGCAAATCAGTTTGAGCATGCCGTTGCTAGAAGCCGCCGAGCGGGCCATCGTTGCCGGTTATCAGGAAGCGCGCGAGACACTCGAAGCGAAGAATGCGCACGCGCGGCGGTATTTGCGCGAGCCTCGGGTTGGTTTTGCGATCATGGATTTAGAAGATGGCACCGTGCCCCTGCTCGCGACTTGGCCTACCTATCGACGCAGCGAATTGCGCGATCAATTAGACGAGCTTCAGGACGATCGCGTCAACAACGTCTTCCGCAATCGCGCACTAGGAGGCGGCTTCCTTGGCTACCAAGCTCCTTATCCTGGATCGACTTTCAAGCTCCTGGTTGCCATTGAAGCCTTGGCTCAGGATGCGTCGGCGTGGAACCGCACCGTGATGTGCGAGAACGTTTATATGCCGCGCGGCTTGCGACCAGGGCCGCGAGTGCAGCCATTGAAGTGCAACAACCACGCCGCTGGCGAGATGAACATGCACGATGCGATCATGCGCTCGTGCAACACCTACTTTTACGTGCTAGCCACCGAAATTGGCTGGGATCGCTTGTGGCGACGCTCCCAGCAGCTCGGCTTTGGCTCTCCAACGGGGATCGAATTGGTGTCGGTGGAGCCAACCGAAGTCGAGCGCACCGAAGGCGATTGGGATGACGGCTCTCGTTATGCAGCCAGTGGACCCAACCGCTTGCTTGAGCACAACGCGAATTTCCTCAAAAGCAAGCACGACGAATTCCACGCTTTCACCATGGCTCACTTCGGCATTGGCCAAGTTTCGGTGCAAGCCAGCCCGTTGCAAATGGCGCGATTTTACGGTTGGCTGGCCACCGGTCGATTGCTGACCCCGCGCATGGTGTTGGCAAGTGCTGGCGGTGCGCCAGCGGTGCCGCCCGAACCTGAGGTGCCGCTGGACGCTGGCATTCAACGCTTGGTGATGAAAGCGATGCGGGCGGTGACGGAACATCCAAAGGGCACCGCCTACAACGTCAAATATCCTTTGGATCAGTTCCAAGTTGCGGGCAAAACGGGCACCGCGCAAACCGGCAGAATTACGCCCAACCACGGTTGGTTCGTCGGCTATTTCCCATGGGACAAGCCGCGTTATTCCTTCGCCATCATGTGTGAGAACGTCCAGCTTCACGGCGGTGATATTGCTAACCTAATCCTCTACCGCTTCTTGGAATCGGAAGAAGCTCGCGCTTTCTTCGAGCCAACCGGAAACTGAAAATGAACCCACCACGACGAACATTTCCGCTCATTGCCATTTGCAGCACATTGGCTTTGCTGCCCCTCGCCTGTGGCGGCGGCGGCGGAGGAGGTGGCGGCAACGGCGGCGGTGGTGGTGGCGGCACGGTTCCAGGCTCTTACCTGGACGTCCGCCTTGACGGCAGCGAAACCGCCTACGGCACTCAAGTCAGTGGTTTGAATGACGGCAACACGATTGAGGTCCGCATTCGCAATCAAGGTTCGGAAGCCTTTAGCCTTAGTCCAGTGCTGATCAGCGCCGACGACGATCTAGACGTCCGCGACTTCGGCTTGGCATTTGAATCGGATTATGTGGCGCCAACGGGTACTCTTGCCGACCCTGGCATCGGCAATGCCAGCAGTCCGCTGATGGTGCAAGAAGAAGACCCCGTTTTCGGCCTGACCTTGCAGCCCGATGCCGATGCCATGTTGGATCTTGCTAAACGCAATCCCGGTCCCTTGATCTTGCACGGCTTTGCTTTGCCCGGAACTGATTCGGTTGCCCTTGAACTGCGCAAGTTGCCGTCGCCTTGGACCGACGACGCCCAATTAGTGGTCGATGGCGAGCATCAACCGGAATTGCTCGAACGGGTGAAGCACGACTACTCGGCGTGGGCGGGTCACATTGCAGGTCAGCCTCACAGCAATGTGTTTTTATCTTTCTCGAGCTATGGCTGCCAAGGTTGGGTTCAAACCGAGCGTGAGATGTACCACGTCATGGCCGAGCCAGTAGCCTTGCGCGATTGGAGCCAGCCGCAAGTGCGGATTATGCGCGAGCAAGATTTGTTGCAATCAGGAATGGCCACACCGGTGAAGCATAGCTGCCAAACGGTGCGGGCCAGCGATGGCGCCAACGGGAGCGGTGTGGAGCAGAAAGAGCGGCATGCTAGTACCAATACTTTGAGCACGCGGTGTCGGATGGCCTTGGAGACGGATTATGACTACTTGGGCGTGAAGTTCGCCGACGACCAAGAAGCCGCCACCACCTACGCAACCCAGTTGGTTGCTGCGGTCGGCCATCAATTTCAAAGCCAAGTGCAAACCCGAACGACCCTCGCATATCTGGCCTTGTACACCACCTCCGATGACCCATGGGAAGTCCCCGATACCGGCGGAACTTCGTTGCAACTGCTGGAAGAATTCCGCAATGAATGGTTAAGTAATTGGCCAGTCGATGCCGACGCCGCCCATTTGCTGGTAGCTGGAATGAACGCTGGCGGCGTTTCTTACTTGGACGAGGTCGGCAATCAGCGCTGGGCTTATTCGGTGAGCACCTACATTCAGGGCAATTTGAATTGGAGCAACTTTCCCTTCAATCCGTCGGGGTTTAACTGGGACTTCATCGTCGTCGCTCACGAAACAGGCCATCTGTTTAACGCCGACCACACGCACAATTACTGCCCGCCTTTCGATGAATGCGCAAATTCCGCGTCATGGGGAACCTGCCAAGACGAAACTGATTGCTCAACCAAAGGAACCCTGTTGAGCTACTGCCATACTTGCCCAGGTGGCACCAACAAGATTTGGTTGGATTTTGAACCGTACATCGCCAACCAAATGCGCATCGCCGCCGACGAGCATTTGGACAGCTGGACCATCCAGCCTGGAGAAACGCTGACCTTTGAAGTTGAGTACGAGCCACTT
>CAZMDZ010000286.1:0-5353 GCA_964565175.1 uncultured Planctomycetales bacterium | reverse complement strand
GACGGTATCGCCGGCTGTCTTGACCTACATCCCGAAGCCACCCATGTTCGAACCGGAACCAGGAATGAACAGCGCCGAGGTCACACCACCGGCGACTGCATCTTTCAGATAAGGGTTCTGCGGCTCCAACACCGCGTGCGTTTCCAATGCGGGGTTGGTCAGGTAAACGGTGTCGTTGAGATCGCGCAGCGAACCAGCAACGTGGTTGTGTGCTTCAACCGCACCCGGCACTAACCAATAGTCACCAAGGTCGACGCCCTTAGCCTTTGGGTAAGCAGCCAGAATTTCACTGGCCCGGGCGACGGACTTAATCTTGGTGCCGACTACCGCCAGGGCGCCGTTGTTGATCATGCCACCACGTTCCGCGGTGTAGACCTTTGCCGCAGTGTAAACCACGACCGGCTCTGGCTGGACGGAGGTCGATTTCGACTGAGAAGCCGGCAGCAACGCAGTTGCCGCCAGAAGTGCAGTTCCGAGGAAGTGAATCATTTCTGCGGTACCTCCACACCGTTCACGAAGACGTTGGTGACGCGGGTATTGAGATCAAATGGCGGCCCGTCGTGCAAGACGACGTCGCCATCCATTCCTGGAGCGAGTCGGCCAACGCGGTGACCAATGCCAAGCAAATCAGCGGCGCCAGCGGTTAAGCCGTGCAAGATTTGCTCGGTGCCCAAGCCAAAGCGCGCTGCCATCGCCAAAGCGTTGGGCAACATCGCAGCACGACGACCCGAAGTCGCCGACTGGAAGGCCACGGCAACGCCGTTTTCTTGAAGCACAGCGGCCGGAACGACATCAGCGCCATCGATTCGTTGAACCAAGCTGCTAGAGACGACCACGCCTATGTTTTTGCTGCGCAAGACGTCGGCGATGTCGGCGGCGTCGCGGCCACCGACGAACTGCATCGGCATCTTGGCGGCGCCGAAAACGTCCATGGCGATGGTCATTTGCTCGACCGTGTCGGCGTAAACCAAAGCGACTGCTCGCCCTTCGTACAAGGCGCGCATGCCTTCCATGTCGCCGTTGATCGACGGCGGCTGAGGACCTGCATCCTTCTTGGTGCGCTTACGCTCGGACTTGACCGGACCTTCATCCACTTCGGTTCGAAGCATTTCAAATTCGGCCGAACCCATGCCAGGAACTTCGACATTCACTGCCATGTGATCATCGGCATCAATGGTGCCTTCAATGACGATGCTGATGCCTTGCTCTTCAATTTCGAAACGCACGATCAGGTTTTCTGCGTCCCAGGTGCCGTCGAGCTCGGCGGACTCACCTGGAGCCACCGGCGACGAGAAGATGCCTTTGACTTCGGCGCCTTCGTGGAACAAGCGGGCATGGACTTCAACGGCTTCAGGCAGGCGCTCATCTTCGATGGTGCCCTCCCACAAACCATTCAAGGGGTCCACAACCTTGACTTCTTCTTCGACGACTTCCTCTTCACCACCTTCTTCATCGGCGGCTTCCTCAGGCTTGGCAGAAATTGCAGCGCCAGTTGCCAAACGCTTGCGCAACTCAGCCTCTGCTGCAGCGCGCTCATCTTCGGCCTTGGTGGCCTGCTCGCCTTCCCACTTGGTGCGGTCGGCGCGGTATTTCTCCCACTTGTCGAAGTAGCGTTTGCCTGAACCTAGCTTGCCTTGCAGCTTGCCCTTCAGGTCAAAGACGTTGTTGGTGCGAGCATCAATCAGCACGGTTTGACGGCCATGGACAAAAGCGTCGTCGGTTGCTGCAGCCGAAGTTTTCATCGGCGTGGCGATGACGCCGGAATCCGTCACCCGGCTGGGACCAATCACTGCGGTCGTGATGCCGCTCCGAGCAAGCTCTTGCCACGATTCATTGTGACGAGATCCGCCCGCCAACCAGCCAAGGACTGCCTTCGGGTTAACCCGACTGCCAATACCATGGGTGCTCCGCGCGTCAATGAAGCCTGGGGTCAGGTGAGCATCGGCGCCGCCGTCAATGATGCGAGCACCTGCGGGGTGCGGCACCTGCTTGCCAGCTGCAACGACGCGGCCGTTCTTCAACAGCACTTCAACACCGCCAGTCAGCGGTGCGCCTTCGCCAGTCCACAAAGTTCCGGCGCGCAAAACCACCGGAGCATCCGCGGTGGATGCTTCACTGGCGGTTGCCCGGGCACTGGCGTTGCCAGCGCGATCCCAAACCTTGTCACCGTTAATGTAAACCGCACTCACCGACGCAGCCGGATCCAGTGGATCGCCAGCCATGACCACGAAGTCGGCGTCGCGACCACTGCGCAGGCTGCCGACGCGATCAGCGACCCCAAGAGCGGCGGCGGCTTGAGCGGTAATGCCATCAATGGCTTCGGCTTCGGTCAGGCCATAGCCGATCGAAGCAGCGGCGGATTCCAGCAACCAAGTCCAACGACCGTAGCTGCCAGGGCTGAGGGCAACCGGTACCCCAGCGTCTACCAACGAGCGAAGCGCGTCGGCGGCGGGCGGCTCCCAATCTGGGCCGAGGTCAACCAAGGAAGAGAACAGCGGTGGGTGGAAAATCACCTGCGAGCGCTGGTTGCCCAAAGCGGCGGCCAGCGATTTTGCGCCGGAACCACCGTCCAACAACAGCGGCGTGCCCCACTCTTTGGTCAGATCCAGAGCACTGCGAATTTCAGCTTCTTGATCGGCTGCGACACGCAAGCTGCCGCCACCCTTCAAATAACCAGCCAATGCTTGCGAGTGCACGTCGGTCACGCCCCATTTGGCTTGGGCCGCGCTTTCACGCAACGCCATCAACGCACCAGCACGAGTTTCCGGAGCTTGCGGCTGAGCCGGAGCAATCGGGTTTTCGCTGGTTGGTGGAATTGGTGGGCGGAAGTAGGACGGCGGGTAAAACGCCGACGACTGCAGCGAAATGCGCAAATCGCTCGCTTCCTTCAAGATGCGTTGCTCACCAGCCGACTTGACCACGGCACCGCGACCACCGACCAAACGGCGGCGATCCGGAGACAGGTAGAAAGTGGTGATGCCACGCTCAAGAACCTTGTCCATGTCCAAGAATGGATCAAAGTCATCAAAAGCACGGCGATGGGCGCCCATCGACAGATCGCCTTGGTTGCCATTGCCAGTCAGCGGACTGTCGGCAGCAACAAAGCCTGGCAAGATGCGGACGTCGCCTAAGTCGACGACTTCCACCAGTGGCGGGACGTCGGCGGCTTCGACTACGGAAGCGACTTTGCCATCGCGAACCAGGAGGACTCCGTTGTCGAGGGAGTTGCCCCCATCGACGTATACGCGCGCTGCTTGGTAGCCCTTAAGCGCGCCTTCGCCTTGCAACCAGCTTGGCGGTTCCGCTTCGCTGCGCTCATTGCCGAGCGAGATCAGCGCCGGCGCAGCGGCCGCGGCGACCGCGGCAAGAAAGAGAAATCGTTTCACTACTCAGCTCCCTCCAGCAGACGCTGCAGTCGTTCATCGTTGTCCCGGTCGTAGACTTCATTGCCGCCAACCCAAACTTTTAGCACTTTAGATTGCAGCGACAGTGGGTCGCCACTCAGGATCACCATGTTGCCGGTGGCCCCTTCGGCCAACACTCCGATCTTGCCGTCCAAACCCCACAGCGCGGCTGCGTTGCTCGACACCATCGCCAGCGCCGCGTTTCTGTCGACGCCTTCACGCACGCAGGTTGCCGCTTGGTAAGCGAGACGGTCAGGACCCATGCGGCCCTTTTCGGAACCGATGGTCAGAGTCACGCCAGCGTCGGCGAAGACCTTGGGTGCGAAGGTACGCTCTTCTTTGCGCGTGATCGGATCGACTTCGAGGTGGAACAAACCGCCAGTCAATGCGACCGGGCGGCCGGTTGCGGCAAGCATCGAAGCAGCCTTGTGAGCGCTGGCTTCGACGACGAACACCGTTTGATCGAGCAGGTTGTGCTCCTTGACCCAGCGGATGCCGTGCATGACGTCGGTGGCGTCGGGGCAGGCGAGCCAAATGCGCTCGCTACCGTTGAGGATGTCGCACATACCGCGATCTGGATCGTTGAGATCCTCTTCGGAGATCAGCTCTTTGCCCGGGAAATCATCGCCGAAGCGGATGAACCCGCCAGCGCTATCCAGGTTGTCCTGATCATCCTGATCGTCCTTGGCATCTTCCCCAGCCTTGGCGGCGTCGGCTTCGTCGGCTTGCTCATCTAACAACTTTTGGCCAGTGCGGCGCAGTGTTTCGTTGAGCTTGCTTTCGGCTTCGCGCAGTTCGGCCAGTTGGGTGCTGCGGCTCCAGCCCCACTTCGGGCCGATGGCGATTTTCATGCCCATGTTGGACGACAACGCCATTTCTTCGACGGTGCGTCCGATGGGAGCAACGATTGCGCCGCGACCACCAACTACGCAGTTGTTCCCAGGAATCACGCCGATGGCCGTGGTGCCGCCGCGCAGTTCATCCTCGAAGTAAAACGACACCGGGTCAATCGAATCGGCGACATTCAAAAACGGTGCAACCGGCACGTTTTCGTTGGCGCGATCCAAACCATTGGAAGTGTGCGCCTCGGTGTAACCGGCGAACAGCACAGCATCCGGAAATTCGCGCAGCATGGTGTCAAACGGAACCTCAAGTTCCGGGCCACCGACAGCGACGATGCGACCTCCTTGCACCACAACAACGCCATTTTCAATGACATTGCCAGGAGCAGTGATGACCTTGCCGGCGCGGACGGCGATGTTGCCCTCTTGGGCGGCGGCAGGCCCAGCCGCAAGTGGTGCGGCGAGGAGCAGAGCAGGGAGAAGCGATGCGGCTTTACTCATGAGTCTGGTAGTTGCGATGACCTTGGATCAGTTACGGGTGTCGAGCATGACCTGGCCATCGACCAGGATGTAGAGGGGACGAGAAGTGGCACTCAGAGGATCTCCGGACCACAGCACGAGGTCGGCGTCGTAGCCAACCTTGGCAAGACCGATGCGGTCGCCCAGACCGCAGAATTCGGCGGCGCGCGAAGTGACCATGGTCAATGCGCGTTGCGGGGCCAAGCCGTATTGCACGGCGCGGCGGGCTTGATGGATGAGGCTGGATTCGGTCAAGCCAAAATCGTGAGCTTCAGCAGCGCCGAGCACAGCAGGTACGCCAGCTTGGTCCAACACAGCGGCCAAGGCTGGAGTGGCTTTATCGCCTTCGCTAAAACGACCGCTTTGCAGGCCAGTTGCAGTCGATGAAGACTGAATCAGCAGCGCCATGTCGTTGGCCATGCGGCCTAACGTAGTCTCGATTTCACCGTGATCATGGTCGTGATCGTGATCGGCGTAATTCGGATCGATGGCCATGCCATATTCGTTGCGAGCGATCTCGTGTCCATCGGCGCCAGGAGCGTCGACGTCGCACTGGTGCTTGGGATAAACCGGCCCACCGTCTTCCCA
>CAZMDZ010000285.1:0-5371 GCA_964565175.1 uncultured Planctomycetales bacterium | reverse complement strand
CGGCGAAGGCGCGGCGGACGCTTGGGCGATGTACTTGTACGACACCATTGAAGTCGGTTCCGGCTTTTGCGGCCCGGGTTGCGGCATTCGGCGCGGCGACAACAACAACATGTTCTGCGGCGATGGCAGCGGTGGTTGCCACGGCGGCGTGCACGCCAACGGCGAAGTGCTGATGGGCGCTTTGTGGAAGGTCCGCGACAACCTCAACACTTCGTAGGGCAACGTTGCCGGTGACTTGTTGTCCGACACCTTGCTGCTTGCATGGTTCAACGCCTACAACGACAGCCAGATTCACTCGATCATTGAAGAGCATTGGCTGGCTTTGGATGACGACGATGGCGACATCGGCAACGGTACGCCGAACTACCAAGAGATCAATGATGGCTTCTTGGCTCAGGGTTTCCCGGGTTTCGATCTGAATTACATCACCATCAGCCACACGCCGCTGACCGATACTCAGAACGAGAGTGGTTACCTGATCAACGCCGACATGACGCCTGAATTTGGTACCGCCGTGACCGCCGCGACCGTGCACTACCTGGTCGATGGTGGCAGCGAGCAAACGGTCGCCATGGTGCCGGGTGCTGGCAATGAGTGGAGTTCCATCATTCCGGGTCAAGCTTCGCCAAGCATGGTGGCTTACTGGATTGACGCTGAGGACGACCTGGGCAACAACCAGCGCTTCCCGCGTAAGTCAGACATTGAATTCCTGGTTGGTTTGCGTCGCGTGATTTACTTCACCGACTTCGAAACCACGGGTGACGACGGCTGGACCCACGTTTACGGCGGCGGCACTTCCAACGACCACGATGACTGGCAGCACGACCAGGTCCACGGCAATGGTGGCGACCCGGCGTCGGCTTATTCTGGCACCAAGGTCTGGGGTAACGACGTTGGCGCTTCGGGTTGGAATGGCTTGTACCAGGCCAACGTCAACATTCGCTTGGTTTCGCCAGACATCGATTGCAGCGGTCACACCGACGTACGCTTGCGCTACGCTCGTTCGCTAGCCGTTGAAAAAGGAATTTACGACAACGCAATCTTGCGCGTTGCCGGCACCAAGATTTGGGAAAACGATGCCAACGACGACCACGTGGATGGTGGTTGGACCATGGTTGACCATGCCACCCCAGATGCCGACAACAACGCCGCAGTGAAGGTGCGTTGGGACATGAAGTCGGACGGTGGTTTGGAGTTCGGTGGTTGGACCATTGACGACGTCATGCTCTACACCTTGCAGCCCTCTGGTTCGAATAACACCATCCTGCTGAGCGGCGACGAGCTGGTTAGTGTCGGCGCAACCGCCAACTACCAAATTGGCAACGGTCCTGCGGCGGGCACTTACTACTTGGCTTACAGCAGCAATAACGCGGGGGGCAGCTACCTAGGCCATTCCTTCGACATCGGCCCTGGTTACGCCATCCTTGAGACCGGCAGCGTGGATGAAAACGGCAATGCCAGCGTTTCGACTGTGGTTCCGCCGTCGGCCGCGGGCTGGACCTTGTACCTGGAAGCCGTCGGCGTCGACGGTGAAGGTGCGCTGACGGATTCCAACATGCTGACGGTGGTCATTCAATAATCGACCTCAGCACAGCATTTGCGGACGGGACTATCATCGGTCCCGTCCGCTTTTTTCATGCTCGCCAAACTCACCCCCTTGCTCCTGCTGGCCCCGCTGTGCTGGCTTCCGTTCGGTCCGACCGGTTCCACCGGAGCGGTCGCTGACACCGGCACAGCTCGAACCGGTTCTGAAATTGACCCTGGCATGGTGCAGCTGCCCGAACGGCCGCGAATCCTGATCGTCAACGACGACGGCATCGACAGTAACGGCATTCGCGATTTAGCCCGCGCCCTCAGCAAAATCGCCGACGTCACCGTCGTTGCCCCCGATGGCAATCGCTCCGGATCAAGCGGCTCCTCGACCGTATTTTCGGAAGAACTGACGGTGACCGAGCAGCAAATGGATGGCGTCGGCTTGGTTTATTCGGTGAGTGGCACGCCAGTCGATGCGGCCGATTTCGGGCTACGCCATTTGGGTTTGGATAATCCCTTTGATTTGATCGTTTCCGGGATCAACGCTGGCAGCAATGTCGGTGAGGTGGCGCATTATTCGGGCACGGTTGGCGCGGCGATGGAAGGCCCGGCTTACGGCATCCCGGGGATTGCCATTTCGCAGGTGGATAAGCGTGAGTTCACCCGATCAGCCGAATTCGCCATCGTGTTCGTGCAGCGATTGGTCCACGAAGGCGCCCACAAAGGCATGGTCTATTCGATCAACGTGCCCAACGCGCCCAAACTAACATTGCCGGTGCGAGCCGCGCCGATGGGCGGCCGCTATCTCAATGTGAAAGGCTTCAGGCGACTCAGCACGAACGGCGCAACCAGCGTCTACCGCGGGCGTACCCAGTTCGACACTAGCGGACCTGATGGTTCCGATACCAAGCTGATGTTTGAAAACAACATCACCATCACGCCGCTGCTTTACAACTGGACCGACCACGCCGGGCTGCAAAAGTTGCAGCACTGGAAGTTCGACGACGTGCCTTAGGCTGCCGCCGACCAAAAGCATGAATGGGCCGTGACCAAGCCGCGCTTATTCGCCGACTACCGCCAGCAACTGAGTCACCGCCGCAGCACCAGCAGCCGGATCACCGACCACCACCTGGAAGTAGATCGGCAAGCCCGCTTGATGCTTATCCGGCCAAACGCTGTTCAACGTCAGGTCGCCATTGGCATCGGTTTGGCTTTGGATCACAAACTGCGGGCCGACGTGAACGAGCACGCCAGAACTTGCATCGGTCTTCAGCTTAGGACCTGCCAACAAACGCGCACCGGTGTTGGGCAATGCACCTTGGACGAGCAGTTCAATTGGAGACCCAGCGCTAGGGTGACCACTTGCGGTCAACTGCGGCGCACTACTGCTGGTAGGTTGAGCATGACCAAGATCAAACCATCGCGCGTCGGCGTTCGCCCGCACCCGGACTGCCAGGTATACGCTTCCCGGATCCAGTGCAGCGTTGGCGAAATCGGTGCCATCGCAAGGCTGGGTGCTGCTGACGCGCAGACCGCCCGAAACTTGCAGTTCGCCTGATTGGGCGTTGCGCGCAAACGGCGACGGCCGGTAGGAGTTGACCCGCGCAAGCAGCCGGTAAATACGGCCTGGTTGCAGCATCATGTCGGCGGCGTAGTGACCGCGGCGGTTGTCTACCGGCAATGCGGCGGTCATGGTGTCGACCAATTGTGGTGAGCCCGGCTGGCTGATGTCCCACAAGCCGATGTTGCCAAACAAGCCTGGTCCGCACAATTCGGCTTGGCCCAACTCGCCGTCGAGGATCAGTTCCTCAATCCGCAGCGGTGCCGCGGCCCCAACCGTGTCCAGCTCGATGCCCACGTAATAATCACTATGCGGCGCATCGCTCAGCTTGGGCATTCTGACGTTGGCGTGCGGCGTGCGCAGGCCGTGTGTGGTGGTCTGCAAGGCCGGATCTACTGGGTTGGCTGGCTGATAAGTCTGGCCATTGACCACCACCTTGCCCGAGCGGAAAACGATGATTTCGCGATCCTCCAAATTGGCCAAATCCAAATTAGCCAGCACCGGATTAACCCGCGCGCCGACCCGCCAAACGCCGACCGACTTTAACGACGGGAAATCCACTTGCAGCGAAAAACGTACGTCGCTGTTGGCATCGGAAGGAGTTGGATCGGCGGGCAGGGCAAAGGTCAAGCCGTATTCGCTTTGATTGATGTACCCGCCCGAACTCGAAACCAGCTGCATTTGCGGCCGTCCGCTGCCAGCGTTGTGCACATCGATCCGCGCCAGCGCTCCAAATTCGGTTTCCAAACCGCGTGGCTGGCCAGCGGCATCATCGACCACCCGCACCCAGACGTGGCGTTTGTCGGCCGCGGGGGTGTTCAGGTCGTAGGTGGTGTTGCGGTAGAGGAAATTGCTGGTGGCACTGCCAACCGCCATATCGACGTCGCCGTCGCGGTCCCAATCGGCCCAGCCTGGAGTGCTGGCTTCGGGAACGTGGCTGTTGTCGATGATCTCAAAACCCGGCACGCCAGTTTCCACCAGCAGATTGCGACGGAAAGTGTCGAGACCAGTGAAATCCATGTCGCCGTCGTTGTCCCAGTCGACCAACGAGGTGCCGAAGGTGGCGCCGGTCAGGAAATCCTCGACCAGATCGCTCGGCGTGATCGAAAAGGTGCCGTCGCCGCGGTTCTGCCACACCCGAATACCGCGATTGGTGGTGTAACAAACCAGCAGATCCATGTCGCCATCCTGGTCGTAATCCACGGCCAAGGTTCCTTCATCGGTAATATCGTTTTTACCCACCCCTGACGCCTTCGAGTCCAACGCTTCGAACATCGGCTCGCCGTGGCGGGAAAGGTTGCGGTACCAATAGCCATTGCTGTACAGATCTAAATCTCCGTCACCATCGAGATCGATGACGACGACGCCTTCCGGCCGCGCCGCCCCTGCCGGAATCGGCAACCCGATTTGCTGGCCGATTTCACTGAATCGGTAAGCACTGCCCGGTCCAGTCGGTCCGAGATTGTTCAAATAACGGTTATCAATGCTGCCGGACGCCAGCGGGTAGCTGGGGAAGAACATGTCCAAGTCCCGGTCGCCGTCGAAATCGGCCCAGGCGATGGTTTCAGCCAACGCACCGCAAAGGCCCGCGTCAACCAGGTTGCGATCGCCGCTGATATCGGTAAACACCCACCCTCCTTGGTTGCGAAAAAGGTGCAGGCAGTCGTCAGCGCCGCCCTTACGCGGTTCAGAGGCGATGTCGGGGTATCCGTCGCGATTGAAGTCGCCCAAAGCTGATCCATAACGAAAGGAACTGGCGCCCAAGGCCTGGCGCAAATCGACTGCTTGCGCCCATCCTTGGCCGCCTAGGTTTTCCCACACCACGCCGCTTTGAGCGACGAAAAAGTCCGGCCAGCCGTCGTTGTTGAAGTCAGCGAAGGAAACACCGTTATTGGGCCCGGTATCGACCCCGCTCGGCCACTGGGCGTCGGTGTACAGCTCTAGCGGGACCTGGACCTGGGCGGCGGAGGCGGCGGAGGCGGCGGCGGCTGGGAGTCCAGCGGTCAGAGCGGCAATTTGGAGGATTAAGCGCATGGAGAGACCTTGAAAAAAGGGGACTTCTAAATTATCAGACAGCGTCGAACTCTGCATCTCAGAGTGCTCGCGGCGCTACCATGCTGGGTAATCCTCGAGCTAACCTCTTCCGGAAACACCTCATGAAGATCCACCACTTCCGGTATATTCTGCGATATCTCCCAGTTCTGGCAGTTGAGACATCTGAAATTGCAGCCGGTGGTTGCAATAGAAAATATTAATGACCGGGGATAAAAGTGAAAG
>CAZMDZ010000284.1:3351-5375 GCA_964565175.1 uncultured Planctomycetales bacterium | reverse complement strand
CTTCCACCGCCGCCGGAAATGGGTGTTCCGGCGCCAATCGATAATCCAATGCAATCACCCGTGCCGAAATCAACTGGGCCAAAGTTCGCGTAATCGTCCGATGCGTCGCCGGCGAACATCCCAGGTATCCGCCACCATGCAAATACAGCAAAACCGTTTTGGAATCTGTCGGCCCGATGTCGTCGCCGGATAATTCACCAGCCTGCCAACTCCTTAACTCCACGCTTGTGGCCACCGGCAACTGCAACCATTTCATCAACCCAAACAACCGCCGCGCCCGCTTCGCCAACTTCAAACCGTCGCCCCAATGGCGGCGACGCACCACCGCTTGGATAGCGAACCGCAGAACTCCAGCGCGAAGGCTTGCCATCCATACAGCTTAGCCTTCAATCTCTTCCCTAACTTGGCAGAATAGTGAGAGATCTAGGCGGTTGGTAGTGGGGGAATTATTCCGCATCCTCTCGATTGAGGATGCGGAATATCTCCAAAGGAGCTTCCCAGGAAGCGGCTCGTTCCGTCAGCCATTATCGACGTAAGAATACTTTTGGGTTATTCGCAGGGGGCTAAATCGTCAGCAGTGCAGGGCCCACCCCAAACCTCTTCCTCCTTGGTGCTTCCTGTTTCACTCCAAAAAGGACCGTTTTCTCCCATGCTCTCAACATATTCGCAGAAGGAGGCTATTCCCAATTTGACCGTTAGACAAGACTCACCGCACATGGGAGGAGTCGTGAAAATTCGAGTCCCTAGCTTTGTTTCCGTCGTCCAGGTGGATTCGTTCTTCCATTGAATCCCGCCTTCGGCAGAAGCCTCGATTTGAACCCCGCCTATAATCGGAAGTTTGGCTTTGGCTTCCCCGCTCAGCGAAATATTGATATGAACAATCTTTTCTTTAGTCTTATTTTCGGATGTTGTAATTTCTTCAGCTTGTCCACCAGTGTAGGTCGCACAGGCAAAGGCGGGAAGATCAAAATTGGGGTCCAATCCATCTAGTGAGCATCCTTCTCGCCAATTAAATCCACACAACTCCCATTTGACTCTGGAAGCTTGTGGCACCGTCTCATACACGGGGTCACCAGCAAAGACTTGATATGTGCCAGGTTCATTAACAAGAAGCTCAATCATTCCATTGACAATACCTGCAGATACAACACCCGACGTGGAATAGACCATCGTTCTTGGGTCGAACCTCCAAGCCTCGATGGGCACAGAGTTGGCGGTAAGATCCATAGCAATTGCTGGGTCCATCCGAAGGTGAATCGGGTTTTGAATGGGTTCTCCAAGAACTGGATTCTTAGTTGATGGATCTAGCAAGCGAAAACTAAATCCAGCAATTGGAAATCGGTCCACTGCAGGAATGTTAAAGCCGACGAAGTTAAAGGTTGAGTTGTCCATCGGGGAAAACCCAATTCGATAATCACCGCTCCAAGCTCCGTCCGGTACAGTGGCATCAATCGTTTGCTTGTACTCGCTTCCCTGACCAAAAGGGAAAATGCCTGTGGAAATATTGATGGAGTGACTATTGCCGCTGCTTCCGATTACTGGGCTGATTGCCCAATCTTCTTGATCCAAATAGAGGTTGATCGTCCAGTCCAACGAATCGCAATTTCCAGTGCAATCGTCTTCAGGAATTTGACGTGTGATGACACGAGAGATATACCCTGGGCTATCCGCAGCCAGTCTAATTAGGTTTGTAGAATACTCTTGGCTTAAGAAGACGGCGTTTCCGTTGTCGTTTGATGCAGCAGCATCGCCATTATCAAGGTTCGTGACAATGACCCCTGAAATAATTTTTCCTGTTGTCGATTCGCGTGGAATTACAATAAGTCTTACGGGTGAATTTGAGCTTGTTGTTGGTGTATCAAGACTGTTCTTGGAGGTTGCTGCGCCAGGTTGCGTAGTTCCAAGAGCGACTACTGAAACGGGTAATATTCCTATGAGGAAAGAAAGAAGAATTAATTTCATGGAGGGATAGTAGTGCTGTTCTGGGGGGGGGGGGAAAGGAAATTACACAAAAATTCTAGGAT
>CAZMDZ010000284.1:0-3341 GCA_964565175.1 uncultured Planctomycetales bacterium | reverse complement strand
CCCCCCCCCCCCCCCGCCCCCCAAGGAAAATTCACAAAACTTCAAGGATCAATTGAATTCGGATTGGAATAAGGAAAACCACTGACGAAGAAGCTTGACTCCACTCTGCGATTCTCGGAAAGGCCCCGAGATGAAATGTCGGATTCCTAACCCCGCTCGTGCCGCGAGGTGTCCTTGGGGAATCCAAAGTGAACCGGATCTTTCTCCTTGTCGAAGTCGCAGAACTCTTTGTGATCACCGCTTTGGATGGCTTCCTTGCTGCCTAAGCAATAGGCGCATTGGTAATGCTCATCTACCGGAAGTTCCCGATCAAGGCGGTGGCAGCGCACTTCATCGCAGGAGCATTGCTCGGCGGGGTTCGCCTGGTTAGCGTTCGCTTGGTCAGCTTGCGGCGAATTGGAATCGGGTGCCGGATTGGAGTCGGGCGACGGATTTTCGCTCATACGGTTTCCGTTGCGTGCATTCTTAACCGCGACCAATTGCGTTGGATCATCGCGTGGATCTGATCCAAATCAATCTCAGCTTTGCGGAAGCGGCCTTGCAACTTGAAGTACTGCTCCAGCGCTTTGCGACTTAGGTCGGGGTTTTCATTGATGGTGTAATCAAACCCATTTTCAACTTCGTAAATGGGGTACAGCCCGCTGCGAATCGCTAACCGCACCAGGTCTATGCCTTCGGCAGGCTCGGACTTCCAGCCGGTCGGGCACGGCGAAAGAATGTGCAAGAAACGAAAGCCGCGGGTATCGAGCGCGCGCTGCATTTTGCGGTGGCCGTCGGTGGGGTCGGCGAGCGAAATGGAGGCGCAATACGGAATGCGGTGCGCCGCCATGATCCCCATGACATCCTTTTTATCGATGTCCTTGCCGTGAGGAGTTGTGGTCGTGTACGCGCCTGCCGGAGTTGCCGACGACCGCTGGCCGCCGGTATTGCCGTAGATTTCGTTGTCGTAACAGATGTACATCACATCTTCATTACGCTCCGCCGCCGCCGACAAAGTTGCCATGCCGATGTCGTAAGTTCCGCCGTCACCCGCCCAGCAAATGACCCGGGTGTCGTCGCCATTGATCTTGGCGATGCGCGACAAACCCGACGCCACTGCAGCGGAAGACGCGAAGGTCGATGCAACCACCGGCGCGCCGAATGCGGAGTATGGATAAGCACCTGCAGTCACGATTCCGCAGCATGCTGGAATCACCACTTGCACATTTTTGGTCCCCGCCGCGCGGCTGAGCATGTTCAATCCATTTGACATGCCGCAACCACCACAGTTCGAATTTCCCGAACGCAAAATCGGTTCGGTGCGGTCATCCGCGCTCTGCGCTAAACCACAAAGCAGAGGTTGTTCTTTCATCATGCCACCTCCATGATCTTCGGAGTGCCCGGCGCATCAAGCGCGATCAAGTCATCCAACACTTCTTGAATATGTTTCGGCTGCACATCGCCGCCGCCGACGCCAACCATATAGCCTTGCATCAGTGCATCGGGCACCACGCCACGCACTTCACCCCATAACACACCGCCCAATCCTGGGCAGACGTCGCGGTCCATGATGGCGATGCGTTGGCGACCACTGAGGTGTTCACGCAAAAGGTCTTCAGGGAACGGTCGGAACATGCGCACGCGTAAGGATCCAACTTTTAGTCCTTGTTCGCGCGCGGCATCAACTACCACCCGCGATGTCGATGCGGTCGTACCCATCGAAACCAACACGATGTCGGCATCGTCCATGCGGTACGGCACAACTCGATCGGCCGGGCGTCGGCCGAAGATGCGTTCAAATTCATCTTGCACTTCGGCGTAAACCGCCGGCACTTTTTGCATCGCTTCATAGTGATCGCGGCGATGACTCTCCGTTTCATGTGGGAAGTCCAATCCGCCCATGGTGATCGGCGCGTGCTTGATTTGGTGGGGCAAATCCAAATCCGGCAAAAACTGATCAACCAAATCCTGGTCCGGAATGTCCGTCAGCATCATCGTGTGCGACAGAACAAATGCATCTTGATTGACCATCGCCGGAAGCATCACTCGATGATCTTCCGCCAAGCGATAGGACAGCAGCACCGTATCCGCCACTTCCTGATTGTCTTCGCAGTAAATCTGCAGCCAACCGGAATCGCGCAACATCAACGTATCGCCGTGATCCACCCAAATATTCCACGGCGGCCCCAGCGTGCGATTGACCGCCATCATCACAATCGGCAGCCTAAAAAACGCCGCCGCGTATACGTTCTCAGCCATGTAAGCCAAGCCGTTCGATGCCGACGCCGTAAACGACCGCGCCCCACTAAACGACATGCCGATGCAAACCGCCATCGCGCTATGTTCACTTTCCACCCGCACAATCGCGCCTTTATCAAACTCCTGCTTGCACAGCAATTCAATGCATTCCGACTGAGGCGTAATCGGGTAAACCCCGCCGCCAAATCCACGCGCGTTGCGATTGGCGCGCCCGGCCAGCGTCGCTGCTTTGGCCGCCGCGTGATTGGCACTAATTAGTTCCGTACTCATCAGGCTTTCATTTCAATGGCGCCGCGCGGGCACTCGGTTACGCAAATGCCGCAGCCCTTGCAGTAAGTTAAATCGATGTCGTAGCTATAGCCGTACTCGGCTTGATCGTGCACCGGACAATTTTCCACGCCGGTACCCTCGGGTTGCCGCCGAATAATTCCTTCGGGACAGAACACTAGGCAAGTATCACAGTTGGTGCAGTGACCGCAGGAAAAGCAGCGCTCGGATTCAGCGGTGGCTTCGGCAATGCCTTGATTGACTTCCGGCAAAACTTTGCCAACGCCGACGCCACCCTTACCGATCGCCCCTCCGCCAACCGCCTCATTCACCGGCGCCAACCGTTCGGCTACCGGCAAATTTTGGTCGAGGTTAGGTTTAGCGCGATCAAAGTGATCCATGCGCACCACGCTCGCCGGAACTGCAGTTTCCCGCAACGGCCGTTTGAACACCTCAACATCCTGGCCGAGTTCCTTCAGTGCCAACGTTGCCACCCGACGACCATTGCCGATGGCATGAGTTACGGTGCCGTCGCCAGTCGCAAGATCGCCACTACCCCAAACGTTGATCGGGATGGAGCCGTCGTGGAAGCGTTCATCGTCGAGTTGCCAGCCACTGGGGAAGATCGAAAACTCACTTCCTTGACCAAGCGCTAGCAAGACGTAGTTGCAATCAAGTTTTTGAACTCGATCCGAAACCACTGGCCTACGTCGGCCGCTTTGGTCGGGTTCGCCTAAATCGCATTCGGCAAGTTCGATGCCTTGCACGCGACCGTCACCGATGAAACCAACCGGTTGGCGCAAGAAGTGGAATTCAATCCCTTCTTCATGGGCTTC
>CAZMDZ010000283.1:0-5383 GCA_964565175.1 uncultured Planctomycetales bacterium | reverse complement strand
GAGCCATAGATGGATTCGCCGGTGCCAGCGGCAGCATCCCCAAGCGATGACGCAATCGCTTGATCAAAACTCTGATCGTCTGGCTGTGGCGATAATCGACGATCACCCCGGCGCGACTCACCCGCGCCAATTCGCGCAAAAAGCGAATGCGTAGTTCGGGATCGCGCACCAAATGCAAAAAACGAATGCAAAGCACGACGTCAATCGATTGATCGTCAAACGGCAATTTGCCAGCGTCTGCGGCAAGGAAGGAAAGAGGGTGAGTGATTTTGCGCTGCGCTTGATGCAGCATTTCCGGCGATAAATCCGCGCCCAAATACAGCGCGAATCGCTGGCTTAACATTTCGGAAAAGCGACCTGTTCCGCACGGCAGATCCAAGGCCGAGTCAAGGCGCAATCCACTGATTTCCTCCAACGTTTTCAACCCCTGCTCAATCGCCCGCGCCTTGCGCCGGTCCCGCTTCTGGCCAATCGCGCCCGCCCAGCGCTGATCGTATTCCGCGGCAACATCCGCATCACGATAGCCCTCAAGCTTTTTGGGTCGGGGGAGCTCAGCCATGGCAACAGGATACGAACGCCAAGGGTGGCTTCGCGTATCCTACGACGATGCCAAGCACGGGTCCCGACCTGCCTCCGATGCCGAATCGGCCTAGTCATGCGCACAAGGGTTCGATGGGCCGCGCACTGCTGGTCGCTGGGTCAAACGATCTGGCTGGGGCGGCAGTTTTGGCGGTGGGTGGGGCGTTGCGATGCGGAGCGGGTTATGCCGCCCTGATTTGCCCCAGTGCCGTCGGGCCTGCGGTCAACGCGCACTACCCCGAAGCGGTGCTGACCCTCCTTGGTGACCCGAACGGCGATTCCCTCGACGCGATCCTGCAAGACATGGAAGCCGCCGACGCCATCGGCATCGGTCCGGGTCTGGGGGTTGAGGCTGAAGCTCAGCAGTTGACTTTGGAATTGGTCGCGCAAATCGCCGCAAGTTGGCCGCAAAAACCGCTGTTGTTGGACGCAGATGCATTGAACCATGTGGCATCCAGCGGCGTTTCTCTAGCTGCTTTGGGAATGTCCTCCATGGTCCTGACCCCGCATCCAGGGGAAGCTGCTCGGTTGTTGAACCTCAGCGGCGCGGCCGAGGTCCAGAGTCAGCGGCAAGCCGTCGCTCAGGAATTGGCGGTGCAAACCGGCGCGGTCATCGTGCTCAAAGGCGAAGGCACCCTGATCGCCACCGCTAACGGTGAGCTTTGGCGCAACTCCAGCGGCAATCCCGGCATGGCCACCGCCGGTTCGGGCGACGTCCTCAGCGGCATGCTGACTGCACTGCTTGCTCGCGGCATGACCACCCCTGCCGCCTCTCGTCTAGCCACCTACTTGCACGGCCGCGCTGGCGATTTGGCCGCCGCCGAAATCGGCCAGGAATCGCTGATTGCCTCAGATCTGATCCGTTTCTTGCCTAAAGCCATTCTCGAGCACAGCGCCGATCCAAGCTCATGCTGAACTTAGCTTTTCTGATGTTGCCGCTTTGGGCGACGTCGGCCTCGGCCATGGCCCAGGTCGCCGCTCCTACGACCGCTCCAACAGCCAGCGACCTCCTCGAGCTCGCCAACCGTTTAGCCCCGCCCTATGTCGACGAAGGCCCCATCCCTGATGTAGAGGCCGTCGATCCATTACTCGATCGACTGCTAGCCTTGTCCGTGGATGCTGGCGCCTCCGAGGCAACCAGCATTTCCGACGCCGACCTAACCATTGCTTTCGAGCGCTTAGCGCCGAATTTGGAAGAGCGTCACACCGATCGCATCGCCGCTGGTTTGGTCGCCCAAGCACTGCCTAACCCAGACTTGGCCGCTCAACTGCTGCTGGCCGCGCCGTACTCCAAAGCCCGCGTTGCTCTCGCTCGTTTTGCCCTCGATGAGAGATTGTCGGTGCAACATCGCGCGGCTGCAGTAGGTCGCATCCTCGCCGCCGACGGTCGCCACGGCCTGGAAACGCTGCGTCCGCTGCTGCACCCCGAATCCAACCCGCATGTGCTGCGGCGGATCTATTTCTACTGGGCTGGCATGGCCACCAACGACGACCTTCCTTTCTTGGAAGAGTTGGTGCTGCAAGGTCCAGGCATGTGCCGCGAGTTCGCCCTGCAAACTTGGGCGCGGGTCGAAACTCGACCTGAAAAGCGCTTGGAGATTTTCCAGCATTCGGCAACGTCGGCGTCGAGCTATCGCAGCGTGGTGGTGCGCTTGTTAGCTAGGGCTGGATCCAGCGGCGATTTGGAGCAACATATCAAGCAAATGCTGAGCGCGCCGCGGCCCGAAAACCGGCGCTTGGCTTTGGATGTGCTGTCCTATGTTGCAGGCGACGCAGCTTTGCTTGAGGAGTACCACCGTAGTAGCAGCGAACGCGACAGCCTCGATCAACAAGGCCGTTGGATGACTCGGCTGGCTCGCTTAAATATCCCCGAAGCTCGTCAAATCACCGCAGATTGGCTGCAGACCACCGGCTGGCGGCACCCGCGCTTCAGCCTTGCCGTCGCCAAGTCCCTGGCCGAAACCGACGCCATGGACCCGCTATTGGGCACCTTCCTCCATATGGAAGGCCCCAGCGCCGACGTCAAGCTGGTACTGGCTTCTGCGCGACTGCCGTTTTCGGTCGACGCCGAGGATTATTTGCGTCAAGCTTTGAGCGTTGCACCGCAGATGCACGCCATTCGCATTTGCACGGTGTTGGGTCGCAATGGCAATCCGATGGATTTGCAAGCGCTGCATGACCTGGCGCGCAGTCCGGCTCACTCCGGGATGCTGCGGGCGGCGGCGATCAAGCAACTGGCGGCGTCGGCGGAGGCGGGGGAGTATCTACCGCGGTTGGTTGGTGATGCACAGTTGGATTTTGAAACGTTAGAGGCGTTGATCATGGGCGCCATTGCGAACGGCGATCCAAAATTGCGAGCGCTTGGATTGGAGTTGGGGCTGGGGGTTCAGGGTGCGGGCGAAGGCCAATTGCCACGAGTTGCAAATTCGAATGGACTGAACCAGGAAGAGGTCGACGGCTTGCGCTATGCCGCTTGGCAAGCTCAGGCGAAGCGACCAAACGAAGCCGAGGCGATGGTTTTGTTGCAGCACCTCAAGGAGATGCTTGCTGCAAGCGAGGATCCTTTTGCCGGGGAAAATTGGCCGGACCCACGGGACTTGGAAAGTGAGTTTGCTGCATTGGTTTTGTTGACTCAAGCTGCGGCTGCATCGTCGCCAGGAGAGTTTCATAAACAGATCCCATCGGTGGCGCGGCTAGCGGTGCCGTCGGCTGTGTATGTTTGTGCCCAAGCCGCGCTCACGTCGGCGCCGCAGACTTCGTTGGCGTTGGCATCGGCCTTGGCCGGCCGCGCCGATATGCAGCGGCTGGCGCGGATTCGTGCTTTGGGCTTGGTGGCGCGAGCGGCCCAAGCCGCCGAGCAAACCGAAGCCCACATTGCAGCTCTGGAGCGGATGTTGGCGATGCTCAAGCGCGACCGCAGTGAGTCGGTTTTGCTCGAATTGGCCTACGGCATGGCTTTTTCCAGCCCTCGCGGTTGGTTGTTGCCTCGCGATCAAATCGCCCAGCGGAGGGTTCTGGCTTACGCGGCCGCGCAAAGCCCTCATGGCGGCCGCACCTCGTCGCTGCGCGGTTTGGATGCCGGTGGTTGCCCAACCCATACCTTGATCGCCGCCATTGAATTGCTGCTGGTGCCGGTGCCCGAAGACCCGGATTACATTTTTCCAAGCAACGCCTTCCTGGCCGAAGATTTGGCTTTGAAAGCGGTCGACCTGGAACCCGACAACTTGCAAGCCCGCCAGCTGTTGGTCGAGGCATTAATCGCCGAAGATAGCTTGGAAGAAGCTGTCGCTCAGCTGGACCAAATTCTGCGCCTAGCGCCACTCGACAGCGCTCTTGCCAGCAACGCCGTCCAGCTCAAACAACAACTGCTCTCGGAACTCGTAGAGGAAGATTAGGATGTACCGCATGCCACGCTCATTGCTGTTCGGCTCCCTTGCATTGCTGCTATGGACGGCAAGCCAATCGCTGATCCAAGCACGCCCCACCGCTGCGCAAGAGCCAGCCAATCCGCTGCTCTCCGAGCTTGCTCAAAACGGGGTGACGTTGGATTTGGAGCGCAAGTTGATCGAGCTCGATGCCGAAATCTGTCAGGATCGCGAGCCGCTCGAATATTTGTTGATCGCCGAAAATGGCAAGCATCACGAGAGTTTGATTGTGAGCAACTCGGTGTCCGCCCAGCACCTCAACACGGCGATGATTTTGCTTGGCGTGCAAGCTGGCAGCAATGTCGTCTACAAAGAAGTCGATCCGCCGCCAACCCAGGAAGAGTTTGAAGCGGGTGCGCCGCTCTACGAGATCGAGCCGCCGCGTGGAGATGGCTTCTACCTTTACGTCACCTGGGAGGGCGTCAACACCGAAGGCGAGCCCGAAACCTATTTTTATCGGGCCGAGGATTTGGTCGTGAACGTCGCTGGCGATCGGACTTATCAGCGGGGCAAGTGGGTCTATCTGGGTTCGCGATTTATCCGCCCGCACAAGGACGCCGAGGAATTTTTTGCCGCCGAGGGCGAGGGCAATTTGATTAGCATCTGCTACTTCAGTCCGGCCAATCAACTGCTGACGGGCGCCGACATCGAAGCGGATAACCAGTACATCTGGTATCCCAACATGTTTTTGCTACCTGAAATCGGGCACAAGGTAAAGTTCCTGATCAGTCTGGACAAGCTGGAGTCCGCTCCGCCGACGGCTGCTGCCGCCACGAATCCCCCGCAACAAAAAGCAAAGTGAGCCCTGATCCTGTCAAAACCGGACTGCTGCTAGTCGGCGTCCGTGGTTCCATTGGTACCACCGTGTTGCACGGGTTGGAAGCCATGCGCGGCGGCCAGGCCCCGGTGGGTTTGGTCACCGAAACGCCGCAATTCGCGCGCGTGCCCTGGGAAGACCTAGGCGGATTTCGCGTGCTGGGTTGGGATATTGGGGGCGATAGCCACCGAGCCGCCGCCGACCTCAGCCGCATCGGCGTTCTGCCCCATGATTTGGTTGAGCTGTGCGCCGGTTTGCGCGACCGCCTCAACCTAACCGTCGCCCCTGGCGTTCCCGAACCCGAAGACGCCAATTTGTCTGACCGCGCCAGTGCCGATCGATTGGCGCTGTCCTTGACCGACGCGGTCGATGCTCTGCGCGAGGATATTCGCAGTTGGAAGCAAGAGGAAGGATTGCGGCGCATGGTTGTGGTCTATCTGGCGACTGCCGAACGTCAGCGGACTCTGCCAGATGAATGGTTGGATGAGAGCGCAGACCCCATCGAGTTGCTGAAGACGGCCCCGCACGATCTTTCGCGGTAGGTTCTTTACGCGCTGGCGGC
>CAZMDZ010000282.1:0-5477 GCA_964565175.1 uncultured Planctomycetales bacterium | reverse complement strand
GGCAAGTTAATCCGCGGCGGCGGCGGCGGCCGCCCCGATTTTGCCCAAGGCCAAGGCTCCAATGGTGATGAATTGGAGCAAGCAGTTGAAGCTTTTGCCAGTTCCCTGGCGAGCAATGCTTGACCCGGCAGGAAAAACTGCGAAAATACCCGACCCTTTCCGCGGCACCGGACCCAAAAACCGGAGTCGCGGCTAGAACGCGCCCTTCTTACAGGGCCCAGAACCATGGCAGTACCGAAAAGAAAGCTCTCGAAATCCCGCTCGAACAAGGTGCGGGCAGGCCACCGCAAGCCGGCGGCCGCCAACCTGCGGGATTGCGCCCGTTGCGGCACAAGCGGCTTGGCCCACACGGTTTGCGAAAACTGTGGCCACTACGCTGGGCGCGAAGTCATCCAAAAGGACGAGTTTTAATCCGCCGTCAATATGAGAATTGCGGTTGATGCCCTGGGCGGTGACTATGCTCCCGCCGAGGTTCTTCGAGGCGTAGCTCAAGCCTTACTGACCGAGGAATTCCATCCAAAGGAACTCCTTGTCGTCGGGCCTGAAGCGCTGGTGGAGCAGAGTTTGACCAAGTGATTGCCAGCCACGAAAAACCGATCCAGGCTTTGCGTGCGAAACCTAAGGCATCGGTTTCGATGTGTGTGGGTGCTGTGCGTGAGGGGCAGGCCGATGGCCTGATCGCATTTGGAAATACGGGCGCTACGGTTGCCGCTGCAACCATGGGCTTGGGCATGTTGCCCGGGATCCGCCGCCCAGCGATTTCCGTCGTTCTGAATGGCACCTCCGGTCGCTTTGTGCTCCTGGATGCAGGCGCCAACCCCACGCCCAAGCCGAAACACCTCTTCCATAACGGCATTATGGGAGACGCCTACGCCCGCGACATACTCGGCATCGCTGAGCCTCGAGTGGCATTGATGAACATCGGTGGCGAAGCCAGTAAGGGTAGCCCCGTCGTCAAAGAGGCCTATAGCCTGCTGAACGACTCCAAGCTCAACTTCACTGGCAATATCGAAGGCAACCACCTGTTCTTCGGTGAGGCCGACGTCATCGTCGCTGACGGCTACGCGGGCAACATGATCCTCAAAGTGGTGGAAGGCTTTGCCGAATACCTTCAGGGGCGTGCTGCAGCCATCTCTGATGACGCCACAGCCGACGTCAAAAATTCTCTGCGTCAATTGTTCGGCGCTGCGGATTACGCCGAGGTGGGGGGCGCGCTGCTGATGGGCGTCAATGGCATTGTGGTCATTGGCCACGGCCGCTCCAAGGCCTCCGCTGTCCTGCCCGCTCTGCGCACCATTCGCGCAGACGTCGAAAAGGGTGTCAACCACCACATCACCGAATCCGTGGCCGCGATGCAAGCATCGCAACTTGCCGCGGAAGGCGCCCCGCCCTCTGATCCATCATGATCCAGCAAATCCCTGTCGGTATCGCCAGTGTCGGCCACTATGTTCCGGAACAAGTCCGAGACAATGACTGGTTCACCCAATACATTGAGACCAGCGATGAATGGATTCGCCAACGCACCGGCATCGTGGAACGGCGCTGGATGGAAGAGGGTGAAACCACTTCAGATCTATTCGTCAAAGCTGGCAAATTGATCCTAGAGCGTGCTGGCGTGCGCCCCGAAGACGTCGACTTAATCGTCTGCGGCACGGTGTCTGGCGACTTCCTTGCTTGTCCGGCGACCGCTTGCATCGTGCAAGATCAACTCGGTTGCTCCAATGCGTGGGCCTTTGACCTCAACGCGGCATGCACTGGCTTTTTGTACTCCATCGCCGTTGGCAAGCAGTTTATTGCTACCGGTCAGTACAAGAACGTCCTGGTCCTCGGCGGCGAAGGCTTGTCACGACTACTGGACATGAATGACCGTAATTCGGTCGTCATTTTTGCCGACGGCGCTGGCGGCGCCTTGCTGCAGCCTCACGATGTCTGCCAACAAGGGCTAATCGAAGACATGATGATGGGCTCCGACGGCAGCGGGTATCACTTGATCATTCGTCCAAAAGGTGGTGCAAAAGAGCCCGTGACCCCAGAAATCATTGCTGAGGGCACGCACCTTTTGCGCATGAAAGGCCGCGAGGTTTACCGCTTCGCAGTCGACCGCATGACCGAGTTGATGGCCTGGGCCATGGAGGACCAAAACCTGGACGAAGTCGGTTGGGTGTTCCCGCACCAAATGAACCGTCGCATCCTGGAAACTGCCACCGGCAAACTGAGCATTCCAAAGGAAAAGGTCTACATCAACATCCAGCGCTTCGGCAATACCTCGGCTGGCACCGTTCCAATTTGCCTAGGGGAAGCCTGGGAGAAAGGACTGCTGGAATCCAACAAGTTGCAGCTGCTTGCCGCCTTTGGCGCAGGCCTGACCTGGGGCGCAGCACGCGTCCGCTGGTAAATCATTTGCCGTCTACGCCTCTAGCTTGACGGCCCAAGCCATACAAGAACGATGAAACTAGGACTGCTGTTGCCTGGCCAAGGTGCCCAAGAAGTGGGCATGGGTGCTGATTTTGTCCAACAAAGTTCGGCTGCTGCGGAACTCTTCCAGCAAGCAGACGATGTGCTAGGGATCTCGCTGTCGAAACTCTGCTTTGAAGGCCCGAGCGAAGAACTCACCGCTACCGACGTTGCCCAACCAGCCATTTATGTTTGCTCGCTTGCTGCGTTGGCTGCCTTTGAACAAACCGTCGCCAACATCGAGCCAGTCATGGCAGCTGGTTTGTCGCTAGGGGAGTACACCGCACTCGCCGCCGCTGGTGCTCTCAGCTTCGCCGACGGCCTCCGCTTGGTCCGCCTGCGGGGCGAAGCTATGCAAGCGGCCAGCTTGGCCAAGCCTTCTGGCATGACCTCGGTCATGGGCATGGAAGTTCCCGCCTTGGAAGCCCTCTGCGCGGAAGTCGCCAGCGAAACCGGCAAGGTTTGCCAGGTAGCTAACCTCAACTCCCCAGGCCAAATCGTGGTCAGTGGAGAAAATGGCGCCCTCGACGTGTTCGATGTCCGCGCTAAGGAGGCTGGTGCTCGTCGCGCGATTCGCCTGCCGGTTGCCGGAGCATTCCACTCCGAAGTCATGCGACCCGCCGCTGATCAACTCAACACCGCCCTGGAATCCACCCAGTTCCAAGCGCCAAAGTGCCCGGTTTGGCAAAACGCAACCGCCGCAGCCTCGGCTGATCCAGTCGAGTTAAAGAAGCAACTTGCAGCTCAGTTAACTGCTCCGGTGCGCTGGGAAGATTCCTACCGCCAGATGGCGGCTGAGTTAGAAGACGGAGTTGCCTTTCTCGAGCCAGCCCCTGGTCGCGTACTCGGCGGCTTAGCGCGCAAGATTGCGCCTGGCCGCACCATCCACAGCTTGCCCAAGGCCGGTGCCTTGGAGACCCTCAAAGCCGAACTGTCGCCAGCATGAGCGATCTGCAAGAACAACGCATCCTCGTCACCGGTGCTTCACGCGGCATTGGCCAAGCGATCGCCATTGATTTGGCTTCTCGTGGGGCCAAAATCGCAGGACTCGCCACTCGCACCGCCAACCTTGAAGGCACTAAAGCGGCCGTTGAAGCCGCTGGCGGCGAGTTTCTGGCGCTCGAAGGAGACATCTCCGACCCGCAAACTGCCCAAGACGCAGTCAAAGCTACGGTCGACGCGTGGGGGGGGCTGGATGGCCTGGTTGCCAACGCTGGTATCACCCGCGACAACTTGCTGATGCGCCTCAGCGCCGATGACTTCCAAACCGTCATCGACACCAACCTTGGCGGTGCCTTTCACTTCCTAAAGGCCGTCACCCGACCGATGATGCGCCAGAAGGCTGGCCGCGTTGTCCTCGTCGGATCCGTTGTTGCCACCACCGGCAACCCTGGACAAGCCAATTACTGTGCGGCCAAAGCTGGTTTGCATGGTTTGGCCCGTTCGGCCGCCTTGGAATTGGGTAGCCGCAACATCACGGTAAACGTAGTCGCTCCCGGTTTTATCCAAACCGATATGACAGATGCGCTTACCGACGACCAGCGCAGTGCGATGGCAGACAAAATTGCCCTCAAACGCCCTGGTTCTCCTGATGACGTCGCCGGTGCTGTAGGGTTCCTCCTCAGTCCCGCCGGTGGATACGTCACCGGACAGGTCCTCCTTGTTGACGGGGGCCTTTCCCTGGGCTAACCGCCCTTCTAGAATCCTTGAACCGGGACGCGCTTGCCACCTTGGCAGCCCCCGGCCACCCCTCCCTTAGAGCCAACCAAAGCCATGTCGGACATTCAAGAGAAAGTCTACGAGATCGTTTGCGAGCACATGGGTGCCTCGCGCGACAAGCTTGCACCAGAAACCAGCTTCATCAACGATCTAGGTGCAGACAGCCTTGACACCGTCGAACTCGTCATGGAGTTCGAAAGCGCCTTCGATATCACGATCCCGGACGAAGACGCCGAGAAGATTCAGACTGTCGGTAGCGCCATCGAGTACATCGAGTCGAAAATTAACGGCTAATCGAGCCTACTCTTATGGCCGATCCGGAACGTAGGGTCGTCATCACCGGGATCGGGAGCATTACGTCTCTCGGCATGGGTGCTGGCACAACCTTTGAAAGACTGCTCGCAGGTCAGAGTGGCGTTCGGTTGATCGAGCGCTGGTCCACTGAGGGCTTCAACACCAAAATTGGTGCTGAAGTCCGAGGCTGCGTTTTTCACGCTGAGGAGCATTACTCCAAGCGTGACTTGCGGCGGATGGATCCCTTCGCCCAGGTCGGCCTAGTTGCCGCTCGCGAAGCCGTAGCTGACTCCGGCTTTGCAGATTCTGCCTTCGATTCCACTCGCGCTGGGTCCATCCTGGCTACTGGAATTGGAGGCATCCAGACCATCTTGGATAACCAAGTGGTCCTCGAGAAGCACGGCCCACGTCGCGTGACGCCGTACTTCATTCCGAACACCATGGCGAACTCATTGGCTGCTCACGTTGCCATTGAGTATGGCCTACAGGGCGCCTGCTTCCTGACGGCGTCGGCTTGTGCGTCGAGTGGACATGCCATCGGCATGGCCGCCCGTGAAATTCGAGCCGGATTTGCCGACATCATGGTGACAGGTGGATCGGAAACAACCACCAACCCCCTGTGTGTTGCAGGCTTCAGTTCGATCAAAGCGCTGAGTACGCGCAACGACGACCCCACTCGCGCCTCGCGCCCCTTTGATCGGGACCGCGATGGATTCGTGATGGGGGAAGGCGCTGGCGTATTGGTGCTCGAATCCTTGGAGCATGCGCAGAAGCGTGGTGCCAAGATTTACTGTGAGCTGGCCGGTTTCGGCCAATCCGATGATGCCGGGCACATTACAGCGCCTGATAGCACTGGACGCCAGCCTTCACGCGCCATGGAAATGGCGATGAACGATGCCGGGATGAATCCAGAGGATGTTGATTACATCAACGCTCACGGAACCTCAACCCACCTCAACGACAAGATTGAAACGATGGCCATCAAGATGGCTCTCGGCGAAGATGCAGCT